>NZ_RZSG01000889.1:0-2301 GCF_003997725.1 Mesorhizobium sp. M4A.F.Ca.ET.050.02.1.1 | reverse complement strand
CAAGACTACAACGATCCCTTTGAGCTATTCCTCGGGGTAAAGCTTGATCAAGGATCTGATTTGCTGGCGACGTACAGCGAAGTAGTCCGGGAAATCCCGTCGCTGTTGACCACCTGCTTCTCGAAATCGCCAGTCGTGACCCCAATGTGGGCGCACTACGGAAACAACCATAACGGATTCGTGATCGGATTCGAGGTTTCCGAACTGCAAGAGGTTTTTCAGGATCTCCTGATCCGCGACATTTCGTACCGAGATCGACCGAGTGAGACGCTCGTCTCGTTCGCGCAGATGGCCGCATACCGGAAGAAGCCCAGAGACGCTATGGCTCTGCGGGACGCCGTCCTCTACGAAGGCTATTTCTCGAAGTATGCGGAATGGAGCTACGAGCAGGAAGTGCGAGCCGTTAACTTCGAGGGATATGTCGAGGACATGAGCGGCAACAAGATCCTCTATATTCCGAAACGATGTGTCGCAGCGATCATATCGGGAGCGAAGTCTTCCTCGCAGACGAAAGAGACTCTTCAGGAGGCTGCACAAAAACTCGATGCCGGCTTCTATATCGGTAAAATAGGTCGCAGCTACCCGACGCCTTACATGATCACGGATGCGGGTAGCGGCAAAGTGTTTGCGGACGGGAAGATTGCCCCTGCGATCGCCGAATGTGCAGAATGCTCAGAGCCGCTGAGAGCCAACGGGGATCTGTGTCCTTGGTGTTGAATCGACGACTCGGATCGGATAGCCGCCGCCGCAAACAATCCTTTCAGGATACTTGAGCATTACGGACTGCTTGAAGATTACATCGAGGGGTACCCGGCGAGGCCAAGGAAGCCTTACTAACAGGCTGGTATGCGCCCCGAAGCGGCCGACGGGCCGCTTCTTCGCAACTCGTCACCACGCGCAAACCGCATTATCTCGGAGACTGTCGTGCCGTCTATTGACGAACTTCTTCCCCTCGTTGCCGAGCCGCGCGAGGATCTGGCCGCGGAATACAAGGGCTGGCTCAATCTCGCTGAGACCAACCATAAGGCGGTCCTCGCCAAGGCTGCCATTGCCATTGCCAATCACGGCGGTGGCTACATCATCATTGGTATGCGGGATGACCGCGCGCAGCTCGTATCCGTATCACGCCCTGACGAGATTCCTGCCACAGCTCAGGATACGGTAAATGCCGCGATCCAGAGGTTTGCGACACCGGGGTTTCATTGTGAGGTCTACGTCGTCCCCCATCCCGAGACCGGCGTCTTCCATCCCCTGATTGTTGTACCCGGCGGAATGACCGAACCCGTGATGAGCAAGCGTGACTGCCGGGACGTCATCGCGCAAAACCGCGTGTATATCCGAAAGCCGGGTCCGCGCAGCGAGGAGCCTCAGACCGGCGAAGAATGGCGCGCCCTCCTACGCCGCTGTGTTCAGAATGGGCGTGAGGACATGCTGGACTCCATTCGGGCCATTGTGTCGGGTCGTGTCGAGCCAGTGTCCCATGTGCCCAACGCAGCGGCCGAACTGCACGGCTATGCCGAAGGCGCGCGCAGGCGCTGGCAGGAACTCGTCGCCGATCTTCCCGAGAATGACGAGGCGCGGTTTCCACACGGCTACTATGAAATGGCGTTCAAACTGATTGGGGCTGAGCCGGCGCCAACGCTCGTGGAACTGCGCAACCGCCTTCAGGTGGCGCAGCGCATCCGCCTGACCGGCTGGACGACTTTTCTCGACATGAACCGCCCCGAATGGGCGCCTTACATGCACGAGGACTTCATTGAAGCGTGGGTGGGCAGGAAGGTCGATCGGGATTGGTTGCGCACGTCAGCACACTGCGACTTCTGGCGTGCGTCGCGCGACGGCAAACTTTACACCGTCCGCGGCTATTCCGAGGACGGCATTCCCAACAAGGTGCCGGCCGGCGCCGCAATTGATC
Organism: Mesorhizobium sp. M4A.F.Ca.ET.050.02.1.1; assembly: GCF_003997725.1. Classification (NCBI taxonomy): domain Bacteria; kingdom Pseudomonadati; phylum Pseudomonadota; class Alphaproteobacteria; order Hyphomicrobiales; family Phyllobacteriaceae; genus Mesorhizobium; species Mesorhizobium sp. M4A.F.Ca.ET.050.02.1.1. The sequence continues at coordinate 386 of NZ_RZSG01000889.1, read as the reverse complement.
TCACCATGCCGGTCTGGCGCGTCGGCGAAGGACTGCTTTTCGCGAGCCGCTTTGCCGACACATTTGAGGGGGTAGAGTCCATCGCCATCGAGTGTACCTTCACCGGCCTGAAAGACCGCTATCTGACCAGCGTGGATGGAATGCGCGCCATGTTCGGTGACCGACATACGCGCACGGACACCGTCACTCTGGTTGGCCAGCCGACTGTGCAGCAGGTGCAAGATAATCTGACCGAGGTGATGCAGGCTCTGCTTTCGCCGCTTTACGAGCGCTTTGATTTCTTCGAGGCACCGTTCGAATTGTTCGACACGGAACTCAACAAGCTGCGCGGCGGGCGCTTTTAGACTCCGCGCCAAAGCCAAAACCTCCGGCCCGGCAATTGACGG
>NZ_RZSG01000888.1:0-2304 GCF_003997725.1 Mesorhizobium sp. M4A.F.Ca.ET.050.02.1.1 | reverse complement strand
GGTCGATGACCATCACCGGGCGCGTGCCATCGCCGTCGTCGTCGGCGGCACCACGGTGGCGGATGCAGTCGGCGCGCCGCTCGGTGCGCTTGTCGCGGCAGTGGCCGGCTGGCGTGGCACTTTCTTCGCCATCGCCGGACTTGGCGCGCTGGCCGGCGCGATCCTCTGGTACCGGCTGCCACGCGGCATCATCGGCACCAGGCTGCCGCTCCGGGCGCGTCTGGCGGCGGCGCTGCGGCCCGGCGTGATGCCGATCCTGCTGACGACCGCCCTAGCGCTGGTTGGCGCCTTCACCGTCTTCAGCTTCATTGCGCCGCTGGCCATCCAGAGCGGGGGCTTGAGCCCGCTGGCGCTGCCCGGAATGCTGCTCGCCTTCGGCGTCGGCGCCGTCATCGGCAACATTGCCGGCGGCCAGGCGGCCGACCGCTTCGGCGCGACGCGCACCGTCGCCTGGTCATTGGCGCTGAGCGCGGCGATGGTGATTACCTTCTCGCTGATCCCGACCTTCCTGCCGCAGCATATCGCCGGGCCGGCGCTGATGGGCATGATGGTGCCGTGGGGCATCGTCGGCTGGGCGTTCCCGCCGGCGCAGGCGAGCCGCATCATCAAGCTGGCGCCGGACGCCGCGCCGATCGTGCTCTCGCTCAACGCCTCGGCGCTCTATCTCGGCGTGGCGCTGGGCGCGGTGGTCGGGAGTATGGTGCTGCGCTACGGCGTGCCGGCAGATCTCGGCCTTGTCGCGGCAGTGTTTCCGATCGTAGGCCTGGGTATCGTGCTGGCCGGCCGGGCATTGGCCCGCCCGGTCGCAATGCCGGCCGAGTAACCGCTGCAAAGCTGGATTGGCGGCCGCTTATTCAGAGCGAAGGAGTGGCCGCCGGCATTTCCAGATCGAGATCAGCCACCGCGTCCAGCGCCGCGCGAAGCTTCGCCGCCTGCTCGGCGCCGACCTTGTCCTCGAAACGCTGCTGCGCCGCGCTCCACAGCCTGATCGCCTCGTCCAGCTTGACATTGCCCTGCGGCGTCAGCCGCACGCGCTTGACGCGGCGGTCGTCCTTGTTGGCGAAAGTCTCGACATAGCCGTCGCGGATCAGCGGCTTCAGCGTGTGCCCGAGCGCCGAGAGGTCCATGATCAGCGCCTCGGCGATGGTGCCCATCGCCGGCTCGCTGCCGACATGGATCTGAAAGAGCAGGCCGAACTGCGTGCCCTTCAAGCCCGATGGCGCCAGAGCGTCATCGTAGAAGCGCCCCAGCCTGCGCGCGGCGCGCCGCAGCGTCGCGTTGTTGCAGCGGCTAAATCCTGGCTTCCGAACTCCGGTCATGTTCGCTCCTTGCCGGCGAAAAGCTGCGCCGGCCAGCCGCAGAAATAGTTTTCGCCGCCGCCGTTGACAAGATAGTGGCATATACCTACTTCGGTGAAAGTGGCATATGCCACTAATATTAAATCGGACATGTCGGCGAATGGCGTGATCGTCGTCGCCGAACCAGAGCGACACGAACAAGGGAACAGGACAATGAGCACGAAGGACAACAAGGGCACGGCCGTGATCACCGGCGCCTCGTCGGGCATCGGCGCGGTCTATGCCGACCGGCTGGCCGGGCAGGGTTACGACCTGGTGCTGGTGGCGCGGCGCGCCGACCGGCTGCAGGAGGTTGCGGACAGGCTGGCCTATGCCTATGGCCGCAAGGTTAAGACGATTGTCGCCGATCTCGCCGGCGACAGCGACCTGCGCCGGGTCGAGCAGGCGATCGCGGCCGACGAGAGCGTGACGCTGCTGGTCAACAATGCCGGCATGGGTGGGCTGCAAGTGATCGCCGAGGCCGATGCGGACTCCGCCGAGCGCATGATCAAGGTCAATGTCATCGCCTTGACGCGTTTGACCCGCGCGGTGCTGCCGGGCCTGCTTGCGCGCAACCGAGGCGCCATCGTCAACATCGCCTCGGTGGTCGCCTACGGCATCGCCGTCGGTGGCATCTACAGCGGCACCAAGGCCTATGTCGTCAACTTCACTGAAGCGTTGCAGAGCGAAGTCGCCGGCACCGAGGTGAGGGCACAGGTCGTGCTGCCCGGACCGATCCGCACCGAGTTCTGGGACGTGTCCGGGATCAGCCTCGACAGGATCAACCAGGACTGGGTGATGACGGCCGACGATCTGGTCGACGCGGCACTTGCCGGTTTTGCCCAGGGCGAGACCGTTACCGCGCCAGGCCTTGCCGACCCGGCCGGCTTGGATACATATCTCGGCGCCAGGGACCATTTCTACGGCAGCCTGTTCGCCGGCAAGCCGGCGGCACGCTACGCCGTAT
>NZ_RZSG01000887.1:0-2307 GCF_003997725.1 Mesorhizobium sp. M4A.F.Ca.ET.050.02.1.1 | reverse complement strand
CAGCTGGAATCGCGCCAGCATGCCTTCGACATGGCCGGCGCGCTGAAGGAACTCACCGGAAAGCTCGGCATCGGGCTCGTCTACAAGACCAGCTATGACAAGGCCAACCGCACCTCCTTGAGCGGGGCGCGCGGCGCCGGGCTGGATGCGGCGCTGCCGGTGTTCGACGATTTGCGCATGGAATTCGCGCTGCCGATCCTGACCGACGTCCACACCGACGAGCAGTGCGCATTGGTCGCCCCGCATGTCGACATCCTGCAGATACCGGCCTTTCTCAGCCGCCAGACCGACCTTTTGATCGCCGCGGCGCTGACCGGCAAGGTCGTGAATGTGAAGAAGGGGCAGTTCCTGGCGCCGTGGGACATGAAGAATGTCGTCGCCAAGGTCACCGGGTCCGGCAATGCCAATGTGCTGGTGACCGAGCGCGGCGCCTCCTTCGGTTACAACACGCTGGTCTCCGACATGCGCGCGCTGCCGGTCATGGCCGAGATCGGAGCGCCGGTGATTTTCGACGCCACGCATTCGGTGCAGCAGCCAGGCGGGCAGGGCGGCTCGACCGGCGGCGAGCGCCGCTTCGTCGAGACGCTCTCGCGCGCGGCGGTGGCGGTCGGGGTTGCCGGCGTGTTCATCGAGACGCACCAGGATCCCGACAATGCTCCCTCCGACGGCCCTAACATGGTGCCGTTGAAGGACCTTCCGGCATTGCTCGAAAGGCTGATGGCGTTCGACCGCGTAGCCAAGGGGCGCTGACATCAGCGCTGGTCCGGGCCATTCGTGCGCCGGCTTGTGGTTGCAGATACCCGGCGTTACCCTCATCCTCGCAAATGTGCGTCTTGGCAGGAGGAAGCCATGTCTGTCGCCAAGACTGGCCTATCGTATTGAAATAGCTTCGCTTTTCGCGCTCCGCCTGTTGGTCGTTTTCGGCCACGTGCCAAACCTACCTACAAACGAAAAAGCCCGGAATCGGCGGCTTTCCGGGCGCGCGCCGCCTTGGAGCGGTTGAACTCATCCCTGATCCTGTTTTCTATCGTCCCGACACTGACTGGCTTCCAGTCGGGGTCGCGATGGTTCGCCGACAGCCAGTCCGTGAGATACCGCGCTTCGTCCGCCAGCTTTTCGCATACCTCACCGGCGGCCACTCGCCGCTGTAGCTCGCCCAGAACCGGCCAACTGCGGTCTGGTCGCCCGACGTCCCCTTTGACATCCTGGGTGGTCGGCTCTGACGTCAGCGTCGAGAGCCACGCCCTCAACGATGGCAGATCGACTTCGTTGACGCGGCGGTACGGGCGCGTAGCGTCGGCGGCCCGGCCCCCGAAAAACCCGTAGCAGAACTCGGGCTCGTCCACAGGAAGCCACTGCCCGTCCGGGCGTGGCCGGATGTAGGTGGGGTGCTCGTCTGCCCGAACCTCTACCGATCGGTCCTCCCGTATGGCTGCCTGGAGAAGCTGTTCCGCTTCATTCTGCGCGAACCCCGTCTTAAGGCGAACGGTCGCGACTGCCGTCGGCCACGAAATCCAGCTCATTCGCGGCCCCCGATCGACTCACCGTCGTCGACACTGTTTAACAGTTGCTCGACCTGCGCGAGCGTCAGGGCGTGGATGCCGAGCGGGCCGCGTGGGTGGATCGGCGTGTCACGGCGGACGACCGCGTAGAGCCCATAATCGAGGGCGCCCTGGTCCCGTCGGGCGCTCTTCACCAGCTCAAGGCCCCGGCGCTTGGCGACGCGGCGCATCCTGTCTTCGTAAGCCTTCATGGCGCTTTCTCCGTAGTTCGCCGTTTTCACTGTAAGACGTAGTGGAAGCCACGCTGGAAGGCAAGCCCGAACCGTCTTCACTTCTGGATCGTCGCCCGATTTTTGATCGGCGAGCCCGGCTCGGCGGGCCACGAAACTATTAATTTTGTGGCCGCTATTACGTGGCCTAAGAGTACCGCACCCTTCCAATCAAGCCCAGCCAAAACCTGTCTGGGCCCTAACGATCTAAAGGAAGGGATCGCGACAATGACGACTGAAAGAGTGGTGCTCAGGGAACCCGAGGCGACGCGCTACACCGGCCTGCCGACCAGCACGATGTACGACAAAATCCTGCGCGGCACGTTCCCGAAGCCGATCAAGCTGGGCGCCAAGAGCGTCGGCTGGCTCAAGACCGAGCTGGACGCGTGGATCGAAGCCCGCATCGCCGAGCGGGACGCGAAAGCGGCCGGCAAATGACCGTCGCTGCGCTGCTGGCCGCAATGGCGGCGGGAGGCCGCGACAGAGCTGCTGATCAGCGTCGTCGTCACCCTGATCACCATACCGAAATCTAGGAT
>NZ_RZSG01000886.1:0-2318 GCF_003997725.1 Mesorhizobium sp. M4A.F.Ca.ET.050.02.1.1 | reverse complement strand
GCGCATCGTCCATGAGGGCTTTGCGCGCATGCCCGCCGTCGCCATGGCCGGTGCCGGTTGCCGGCACGCCTTTGGCGCGGGCGGCACGAAACGGGCGATCGCGGCGAATGCGCCGCAGTTGCGGCGCGCGGCCTGAGCAAGGAACCAAGGGAGAGACGAAATGAGCGGTCTTGCCAATCTGGTGCCGATGGTGATCGAACACTCGAGCCGCGGCGAACGCGCCTTCGACATCTTCTCGCGGCTGCTGCGCGAACGCATCATCTTCATCAACGGAGAGATCAACGACGGTGTGTCGGCGCTGGTCTGCGCCCAGCTTCTGTCGCTGGAATCCGACCATCCCGACAAGGAGATATCGCTCTACATCAACTCGCCGGGCGGCGTGGTGACCAGCGGTTTCGCCATCTATGACACCATGCAGTACATCTCCTGCCCGGTGTCGACCGTGTGCATGGGCTTTGCCGCCTCGATGGCGTCCTTCCTGCTGATGGCCGGTACGCCTGGCCGGCGCATCGCACTGCCCAACGCCAGCATTGTGCTGCACCAGCCGCTCGGCGGCTTCCAGGGCCAGGCGTCCGATATCCAACGTCACGCCGAAGGCATCATGCGCACCAAGCGGCGCATGACCGAGCTCTATGCTCATCATTGCGGCCGCACCTACGAGGAGGTCGAGCGCACGCTCGACCGCGACTATTTCATGACCGCCGAGGAGGCCAAGGCCTGGGGTCTTGTCGACCATGTCTACGACACCCGCAAGAAGGCGGCATGAGGCCGGCACTCGGCAAAGTGATCGCGTGCGGTCTGGCATCGCTTCTGCGCCGCCAATATAGTCCGGCGATGACCAGCAAGCGTTCGTCCAGACTCCTGCGCATCGTCGCCCTCGCGACCGCGAGCATGTTGGCGGGCGCCGCCTTCGCCGATGACAGTTCGACACAGAAGGCTGCTCTGCCCGGCGTGAGCAGCGACTATCGCATCGCCAAGCCCGCCCCGCAGCCCGAGCCCGAGGACGCGCTGCCCGCCAGCGGCAACGGCCAGTTCAAGATCGGCGATACCGATGTCAGGATTTCCGGCAGCATAACCATCGACATGGCGACGGGTGGGATCAGGCCGCCGAGCCATTAAGGTGCTTTGAACGTCGGCGCTGCCGCCGCGTCGTGGAATGCGAGCGCCGCCAGCCGCTGAAATCAGATCTCCGCTTCGCCTTCGAGATAAAACACGCACTGCCCTTCGAGCTCGACACGCTCGCCAACCGCGCGGCACGTGATCTCCCCGCCTCGCTTCGATGCCTGATACGCACGCAACTCTGTCTTGCCGAGGCGCGGAGCCCAATAGGGCACCAGCATGCAGTGCGCGGCGCCGGTCACCGGATCCTCAGGAACTCCTTTCGCTGGAGCGAAGTACCGGCTGACGCAGTCGTACGCTTCATCACCTGCTGCCGTCACGATGACACCGGGTCGGTCCAGACGAGCAATCGCCGCCATGTCTGGCGTAAGTGAGCGCACAGTGCTCGCGCTGTCGAGCACCGCCATGTAGTTGAACGCGTTCACCCAGACTTCAACAGGTTCGACGCCGAGGGCATGCGCGAACCCCGGCGGGACCGCCGCGGCTTTCTCCGACGGGCGCGCCGGAAAGTTCAACACGTAGCCCGCATTCACACGCGTAACCACGAGCGGCCCGCTCTTCGAATGAAACACGACCGACTGACGACCCGGCTCGAGCCGCTCCATCACGACCGCCGCGCTCGCAAGCGTCGCGTGTCCACAAAGCGGCACTTCCGTGACGGGCGTGAACCATCGAAGCCGATAGTCGCTCCCCTCGCGAACGAGAAACGCGGTCTCCGCCAGATTGTTTTCGGCGGCTATGGCCTGCATCACCGCGTCCGTCAACGTCGACCGATACATGGCGCGATTGGTGGGCCGTGAGTTCAATCCATCTCAATCCCATGCGTACACCCATCTTCCAGCTCGATGCCTTCGCTCACCGGCGATTTGCCGGCAATCCCGCCGCGGTCATGCCGATGGGCAGCTTCCCGGACGTAGGACGGGTGCGCCATCGGCACCGAGTGCCATCGCTGGCGCAAATTTAAGCCCCGCCGCTGCTTCTACAGTCTGACGGGGCTTTCATGGATCTGAAATCCAACTTTTGCCGGGAGTGTTCTGCCGGCGTTTGATTTCGGATGCTCCGCGGCGTTCAGCCGACGATCCGACTATGGTCTCTGATTGTTGGGAATCGGCAAGTCACGGTTTGTCGGGCAGCGCTCACGCCAAGCCCTGGCACTTATGCCCGCCGTGGCTCCATCATCGTGTGGAGCCTCAAGGGAC
>NZ_RZSG01000885.1:0-2320 GCF_003997725.1 Mesorhizobium sp. M4A.F.Ca.ET.050.02.1.1 | reverse complement strand
GTCAAAGGTGACGCCATGCGGCACGATCGGCTATGTCGGCGTGCCGCCGGGGCGCGAGCAGGCCAGCGCCTGATCGAACGATTCCCGCGTGCCGACGCATTCCAGCACCGAGTCGGCGCCAACGCCTCTGGTGAGTTCCTTGATGCGCGCTACGCCGTCCTCGCCGCGCTCGGCCACGATGTCGGTCGCGCCGAACTCGCGGGCGAGTTTCTGGCGGCTTGCATGGCGGCTCATGGCGATGATGCGCTCCGCCCCCATCTCCTTCGCCGCAAGAACGCCCATCAGGCCGACGGCGCCGTCTCCGACCACGACGACCGTCGATCCTTGCCGCACCTCGGCCGCGTCGGCCGCATACCACCCGGTGCCGAGCACGTCTGACACGGCCAAAAGGTCAGGCACCAGTTCGGCCGGCGGAACCTCGGCGGTAGCCACCAGCGTGCCGTCGGCCAGCGCCACGCGGGCATAAGGCGCCTGCGCGCCGGACATGAACTCGCGCTGTACGCAGGAAGACTGGAAGCCGAAGCGGCAATGCGGGCAGGTGTTGTCGGAGAGGCAGAACGAGCCGACGACGAATTGGCCGGGACGGACCGTGCGCACCTCTGCGCCGACCTCGACGACGATGCCGCAGTACTCGTGGCCCATATGCATCGGGCCGTCCACCGGCTGGAGCCCGCGATAGGGCCACAGATCCGAACCGCAGATGCAGCTCGCCGACAGCTTGATGATGGCGTCCGTCGGCTGAAGGATTTTCGGATCGGCGACCTCCTCGCAGCGGATGTCGCCGGGCTTGTGGAGAACGGTTGCGAGCATGCTTGTTTCCTTTCGTTCAATCGCGGGAGGTCAGGCGCTGTATTCGGCGTCGGTGACGTGTTCCAGCCACTCGACGGCCTTGCCGTCCTTGATCTCCTGGACGGCGATATGGACCATCGCGGTCTGTGGCGAAGCGCCGTGCCAATGTCTTTCGCCGGGAGCGAACCAGACGACATCGCCTGGCCGGATCTCCTCGACCGGGCCACCCTTGCGCTGCACGCGACCAAAGCCGGCAACGACGATCAGCGTCTGTCCCAGCGGATGCGTGTGCCATGCGGTGCGGGCGCCGGGCTCGAAGGTCACCTGTGCGCCCTGCACTCGCGCGGCGTCGAACGGGTTGAAGAGCGGATCGATGCGGACCGTGCCGGTAAACCAGTCCGAGGGACCTTTGCCGGAGGGCCTCGTGCCGGCGCGAATAATGTCCATGGTGATCTCTCGTCTGTGCGTTTTTGATGTGGGCGGCCGCAGGTGAATGCGGGATCTTCGACCCAGTTGGCAGAGCCCGACTGGGGCGCTGGAGAGCCTCCCGCGCCGACTTGCGGGGAAGATATTGCGGTCGACCTCGTTCGAATAGGCGATATAATCCGCATGGACTTATCGATACCTGATATAAATCTGGATCACGAGGCAGCGATGCAACGCGACGGCATGAAGGATCTACTCTGGTTCGTGGCGGTCGCGCGGGAGCGCAGCTTCACCAGGGCAGCGGCGAAGCTCGGAACCTCGCAGTCGACGCTCAGCCACACGATCAAGGAATTGGAAGCGCGCCTGGGCGTTCGGCTGCTGACGCGCACGACGCGAAGCGTCGCGCCGACCGAGGCGGGCGAGCGGCTCTACCAGTCGCTCGTGCCGCGTTTCGAGGAGATCGAAGCCGACCTGGCAAGCCTGGTGGCCTTTCGCGACAAGCCGTCGGGAACGGTCCGCATCACGCTCTCCGACCACGCGCTGCAGTCGACCGTCTGGCCAAGGCTCGAGCCGGTGCTTCGCGACTATCCCGACCTCAATGTCGAGCTCTACAGCGACAACGGCATGCGCAACATCGTCGAGGAGCGCTTCGATGCCGGCGTGCGGCTCGGCGAGAGCATCGACAAGGACATGATCGCGGTGCGGATCGGCCCGGACTGGCGGCTGGTGGCCGTCGCCTCGCCAGACTATTTCTCCCGCCGCCCGGCGCCCAGGACACCGCAGGATCTGGTCGGGCACGACTGCATCAACCTGCGGCTGACGACGTTCGGAGGCCTCTATGCGTGGGAATTCGCCAAGGGCGGCCGCGACCTCAGGGTCCGGGTGGAGGGCCAACTCACCTTCAACTCGACCATCCCGATGGTCGACGCCGCGATCAGCGGCTCAGGCATCGCCTATGTGCCGGAAAGCCTCGTCAGCCGCCACATCGCCGAGGGGCGCCTGACGCTGGTGCTCGGCGACTGGAGCCCGCCCTTCGCCGGCTCGGATAGTAGAGATGATAGCCGGCGGCTGCTCTCGCCGGCATTGGCGGTGATCGTCGACGCCC
>NZ_RZSG01000884.1:0-2321 GCF_003997725.1 Mesorhizobium sp. M4A.F.Ca.ET.050.02.1.1 | reverse complement strand
TAAAATCACTGCTTCGCCCGCCACATCGATGGCGGCCTCGATCCGGTCACCGCCTCGATGGCCAAATACTGGCTTAGCGACCTGCAGGGCAAGGTGGTCGACGAATGCCTTCAATTGCACGGCGGCTATGGCTACATGAATGAATACCCGATCGCCCGCATGTTCCGCGACGCTCGCGTCCAGCGCATCTACGGCGGCACCAACGAGATCATGAAATTGCTGATCGGGCGCTCTCTCTGAGCGCGGCGACCGGCAAACCCAAGGAGCAGGAAAATGGCCGAAGCTTACGTCTATGACGCCGTGCGCACGCCGCGCGGCAGAGGCAAGAAGGATGGCTCGCTGCACGAGGTGCCGGCGGTGCGGCTCGCCGCCAAAACGCTCGAGGCGCTGCGCGACCGCAACGGCCTCGACACCGGCACTGTCGACGACATCATCTTCGGCTGCGTCGACCCGGTCGGCGAGGCGGGCTCGGTAATTCCGCGCGCCGCCGCCTTCGAGGCCGGCTACGACACCAAGGCACCGGGCATGCAGATCTCGCGCTTTTGCGCTTCCGGTCTCGACGCCATCAATTTCGGCGCCGCCAAGATCGCGCAAGGGGCGGACGAGCTCGTCATTGCCGGCGGCGTCGAATCGATGTCGCGCGTCGGCATGGGCATGTCGGGCGGCGCCTGGTTCATGGACCCATCCGTCGGCCTGCCCGGCTGGTTCGTGCCGCAAGGCATTTCGGCCGACCTGATCGCCACCAAGTATGGTTTCAGCCGCGACGACGTCGACGCCTATGCCGTCGAGAGTCAGAAGCGCGCCGCCAAGTCCTGGTCCGAGGGCCGCTTCAAGAATTCCGTTATCCCGATCAAGGATCAGAACGGCCTGACCATCCTCGACCATGACGAGCACATGCGGCCCTCGACCGACATGCAGTCGCTGGCCTCGCTCAACCCGTCCTTCGTCATGCCCGGCGAAATGGGCGGCTTCGATGCGGTTGCCGTGCAAAAGCACCCTGAAGTCGAAGAGGTCAACCACGTCCACCATGCCGGCAACTCGTCCGGCATCGTCGATGGCGCCGCTGCCGTCCTGCTCGGCTCCAAGAAGGCCGGCAAGGCGATGGGCATCAAGCCGCGCGCCCGCATCCGCGCCTTCGCCAACATCGGCTCCGAGCCGGTGCTGATGCTGACCGGCCCGGTCGACGTCACCGAGAAGCTGCTCAAGCGCGCCAAGATGAAGCTGTCGGACATCGACCTGTTCGAGCTCAACGAGGCTTTCGCTTCCGTTGTGCTGCGCTACATGCAGGCCTTCGAGATCCCGCATGACAAGATCAACGTCAATGGCGGCGCGATCGCCATGGGCCATCCGCTCGGTGCCACCGGCGCCATGATCTTCGGCACCGTGCTCGACGAGCTCGAGCGCCGTGACCTGAACACCGCCCTGGTCACGCTCTGCATCGGCGCCGGCATGGGCACCGCCACCATCATCGAACGCGTCTGACGGGGAGAGAGAAGATGAGCTACACCAATTTCACCCTCGACGTCGACGCCGACGGCATTGCGCTGGTCACCTGGAACATGCCGGATCGATCGATGAACGTCTTCACCGAAGAGGTGATGCGGGAGCTTAACGCCATCGTCGACCATGTCGCCGGCGACGCGGCCATCAAGGGCGCGGTCATCACCTCCGGCAAGGATACATTCTCCGGCGGTGCCGACATCACCTTGCTGCAGAAGATGCTGGGCGCCTTCGCTGCCGACAAGGCGAAGGATCTGGGCAAGGCGACCAAGGCCCTGTTCGACAATGCGGGCGTCATGACCGGCCTGTTCCGTAAGGTCGAGACTTCGGGCAAGCCGTGGGTGTCGGCGATCAACGGCACCTGCATGGGCGGTGCCTTCGAACTGTCGCTCGCCTGCCATGGCCGCGTCGCAGCCGATTCCGACAAGGTGAAGATGGCGCTTCCCGAAGTGAAGATCGGCATCTTCCCGGGCGCCGGCGGTACCCAGCGCGTGCCGCGGCTGACCGACCCGCAGCAGGCCCTGCAGATGCTGACCACCGGCCAGACTCTCACGCCGCAGAAGGCCAAGGCGATGGGCCTGATCCACGAGATCGCCGAGCCTTCGAAGCTGGTCGAGGCCGCCAAGGCGATGATCAAGAACGGCCTGAAGCCGGTGGCGCCTTGGGACGAGAAAGGCTTCAAGCTGCCCGGTGGCCCCGTCTATTCGGCGGCGGGCGCCAACCTCTGGCCGCCGGCCATCGCCATCCTGCGTCGCGAGACCTACGGCAACTATCCGGCCGCCGCCGCGATCCTGAAATGCGTCTATGAGGGACTCCTGGTA
>NZ_RZSG01000883.1:0-2324 GCF_003997725.1 Mesorhizobium sp. M4A.F.Ca.ET.050.02.1.1 | reverse complement strand
TGGTAGAGGCCGATCTCCTTGGTCTCGACGCTGCCGAGGAAGATGCCGGGCTCGGATCTTTCCAGCTTGACGATCAGCGCCTTGCCGGACGGCGTGATGACCTGGGCAGGACCCGGATCGTCGCTCATCGTCTGGCGGCGGATCTCGAGCACCATGCCGCGTCCGTCGGCGGTCAGCCGCTCCTCCTCGAGCTCCGGCTCCTTCATCAGCCAGTGGGCGATGCGGCGGTAGAGCTGGACATGCGGGCCGCCGCCCTCGAAGCCGCGCGCCCACAGCCAGCCCTGGTCGGACAAGAGCATGCCGACGCGGCCTTCGCCCTTGCGGTCGAGCAGGAGGAGCGGCAGATTGTCGGCGCCCTTCATCACCACTTCGCCTTCGGGGTTCTTGACGCCGATGGTGCGGAACCAGCGGCTCCAGTGCGGCGGCTCGCTGTTGGATCTGTCGAGCCCTCGCGTCACCGGGTGGCGCTGGCCGAGATCGGTGAGGCGCGGGTAGAAGGCCTTGTCGACGACCTCGCCGCTCGGCATCGCCGGCAGCGCCGACATCAGCGGCGTGCGGGCGATAGAACTCTCGCCGGAATATTCGGGGCCGGCGGCGATCAGCAGTGCGCCGCCCTTTTCGACATATTCGGAGATGTAGTCGTAATAGAGGATCGGCAGCACGTCACGGTGCTGGTAGCGGTCGAAGATGATCAGGTCGAAATCCTTGATCTTCTCGACGAACAATTCGCGCGTCGGAAAGGCGATCAGCGACAGTTCGTTGATCGGCGTGCCGTCCTGCTTTTCCGGCGGCCGCAAAATCGTGAAATGGACGAGATCGACCGAGGCGTCCGACTTCAACAGGTTGCGCCAGGTGCGCTCGCCGGCATGCGGCTCGCCGGAGACGAGCAACACGCGCAGATTCTCGCGGATACCATCGACCAGAGCGATGGCGCGGTTGTTGGCGTCGGTCAGTTCGTCCGGCTGGTGGTCAATGGCGAGCTCGACGATGTTGCGGCCGGCATTGGGAATGGTGACCTGCAGGGGCATCGTCTGGCCGATCGTGGCGCGCTCGACGGAGACCTGCTCACCGTTGATCGAAACGCGGACGTCGACCTGGCCGGACTGATCACCGGTGGCGATGACACGGTAGGTCATGTCGAGCGGCTTGCCGACGAGGCCGAAGCGCGGTGCGTTCTCGAAGCGTATGCGGCGGTCCTTCTCGTGGTCATTGCCGGTGATGAGCGCGTGCAGCGGCGCATTGAAGTCGGGCGCGCCGGCGGGCGCGTCATGCACCTCGCCGTCGGTGATCATGACGGCGCCGCCGATTCGCGATGGCGGCACGTCGCGGAAGGCGCCTTCGAGCGCGCTGAACAGCCTGGTATCGGTACGCTCCTCGGCGGCATCGGACTTGCCGGCCTCGACCACGCGCACGTCGAACTGCTTGAAGCGGGCAAGGCGCTGCTGCAGCCCGGCCAAGGCCTCATCGGTCTGTTTGGTGCGTTCGCCGATGTCCTGGCTCTGGCTGCGGTCGACAATGATGGCGACAACGCTCTTCAGGGCATCGCGCTCCTCATCGAGGAACACCGGGTTGAGCAGCGCGGCGCCGAGCGCCAGCAAGGCGGTGAAGCGCAGGACCGAGCCGCGCTGACGGAACCACAGGCCGACCAGCGCCAGCAACGCCAGCGGCGCCAGCACTGCGACAAGCCACGGCCAGGCCAGAAGCGGTTCGAAGGAGATCGACCAGTTCATGGCTTTACTGCCCCAGCCGTTCGAGCAGGACAGGCACGTGCACCTGATCGGATTTGTAGTTGCCGGTCAGCATATACATCATGATGTTCACGCCGGCGCGCAGCGCATAGATCCGCTGCATCGGATCCGCCGGCACTGTGGGCAGCAAGGGGTCGCCATTCTCGTCCACAGCCCAGGCGCCGGCGAAGTCATTGGCGGTGATCAGGATCGGCGAGACGCCGTCGCCGACGCGCACCGGACGGTTCTCGGCATTGCTGGCGTCGAGCGAGGCCTCGACCCACAGCGGGCTGCCGTTGAACCGCCCGGGGAACTCCGGAAGAATGAAAAAGGATTTGGTCAGCACGTGGTCCGACGGCACCGGCTCCAGCGGCGGCACGTTGAGATTGCCGAGGATGTCGCGCAGCCGTTCCGTCGCCGGGCTGGTCGAGTTCGCGCCGATGCCGTTGGCGAACTGGTCGCGGGTGTCGAACAGCACCGTTCCGCCCTGCTGCATGTAAGCGTCGATGCGGGCGATCGAGGCTTCGCTCGGCATCGGGGCGGCCGGGTCGATCGGCCAGTAGATCAGCGGGTAGAAGGACAATTCGTCCTTGGCAC
>NZ_RZSG01000882.1:0-2329 GCF_003997725.1 Mesorhizobium sp. M4A.F.Ca.ET.050.02.1.1 | reverse complement strand
TCGCGGTCTCGAGATCGGCGTGGTCGCCGCGCTCCAGCGCATCCGAAAGGATGACCACCGCCGCGCCGCGGGCGAAGGCGGAAAAACGCGGCACGGTCAGGAAGGCGAGCAGCGTCGGCCCCATTCGGGTGCCGCCGTCCCAGTCGTCGACCAAAGCCGCCGCCCGGGCAAGCGCCTGGTCGCGATCGCGGGTGCGCAGCGCCGAGGTGATGCGCGTGAGCCGAGTGCCGAAGGTGAAGATTTCCGCCCTGTCCGCGCCTTGCACGGCGGCGTGCGCCAACTTCAGGTAATCGGCGGTATGGAGCTTCATCGAGCCGGAGACGTCGATGAGCAGGAGCAGCTTGCGCGGCACGGTCTGACGGCGGCGGAGCTGCGGCGAAGGAATGTCGCCGTCGGCGCTGACGATTTCGCTGAGTGAACGCCTGAGGTCGAGCGTGCCGCGCGAGCGGGTGCGGATGGTGCGGAAGGAGCGGCGGGCGGGCAGGGCGGAGGCGAGCCCGTGGCGGAATGCGCTAAGACCGTCGGCGTCGCGCTGGAAATCGCGGCTGCTCAACTGCTCGCGCGCCGAGAACAGATCGCCGCCCTTCTCATGGCGAGCGGCCTGGCTTTCTTCCTCGCGCGTGCCACGATCGTCCTTGATGCGGGTTTCCTCGTCTTCTTCGCCTGCGATCGAGGGTCTGGCGTCGGCGTAGAAATGGGCGCGGAAATGCGCCTCGAATTCGATGCGACGGTCGGGCGAAGGCGCGAGCGTCGCCAGCGCGGCCTCGCGGATGTCGTTCATCAATCGGGGGCCGAGCAGTGTGACCGCCTGCATGAAGCTGGAGACTTGCTCGGGGGCGATGGGAAAGGCGTGATGGCGCAGCAAGCGGGCGAAGCCCAGTAAGGGCTCGGCGGCACGAGGCAGTTTTTCCGCACGCCTCATTCCTTCGCGCCCCCCTTTGTCCTGCCGGACATCTCCCCCTCAAGGGGGGAGATTGGCAGCTTGGGCGCTCGGCTTGATCTTGCGACGTTGAAAATTGGCGAGAGCCGGCGTGACGTCTGATCTCCCCCCTTGTGGGGGAGATGTCCGGCAGGACAGAGGGGGGCGCTGTCCCGCCAGCGTTGCGAATTAGCCCAGGGGTATTGCGCTGGCGCGTTGCGATTACTCATCACCCAACGCCTCCTCGACGATCTTCCCAAGTTCCGGCGCGATCGCGGACAGATCTTCCTCGTCCTTGATCAGCAAGCCGATGGCGCGGAGAAAGGCTTCCGGCCACGGGTTGCCGCCCTTTTCGAGAATGGTGGCGGCATTCGCCCATTCCACCGCCTCGGCGATGCCGGGCGGCTTGGCCAGCGGGCGGGCGCGGATCTGCTGCACGGCATTGGCCACCGCGCGCGCCGTCGCCTCGGCGACATCGCCCGCGCGCAGCATGATGATCTCGGCCTCGCGCGCGGCGTCGGGATAGCCGATCCAGTGGTAGACGCAGCGCCGGCGCAGCGCCTCGGCCAGCTCGCGGGTGCGGTTGGAGGTCAGGATGACGATCGGCTGCGTTGCGGCGCGGATCGTGCCGCGTTCCGGGATGCTGATCTGGAAATCGGAGAGGAATTCAAGCAGCAGGGCTTCGAATTCGTGGTCGGAGCGATCGATCTCGTCGACGAGCAGCACACGCTGTTCCGGCGCGCGCAGCACCTGCAGCAGAGGCCGCGCGATCAGGAAGCGGTCGTCATAGATGTCGATCTCGTGCTCGCCGGCATGGCGGATGGCGAGCAACTGGCGCTGGTAGTTCCATTCATAGAGCGCATGCGCGGCGTCGATGCCTTCATAGCATTGCAGGCGCACCAGCTCACGGCCGAGCAGTTCGGCCACTGCCTTGGCGGCTTCGGTCTTGCCGACGCCCGGCGCGCCTTCGAGCAGCAGCGGCTTGCCGAGGCGAATGGCCAGGAAGATCGCCGTCGCAAGGCTGTCGTCGGCGAGATAGCGCGAGGCGGCAAGGCGCGCCGCCACCGCTTCCGGCGAAGCCGCGATCTGTTCGGCGTCGGCGCGTGTCATCGCCCGCTCAGCCCGCGGCCTGCGCCTTCAGCGCGCGCAGGATGCGTTCCGGCGTGATCGGCAGCGTGTCGATGCGAACGCCGACGGCGTCGAAAACGGCATTGGCGACGGCGGGGATCTGCGGGTTGGCGCACATCTCGCCCGGTCCCTTGGCGCCGAAGGGACCGTCCGCCGACGGCCGTTCCAGCACGATGATCTCGGTCTCGGCGAGATCGCCGGGACCGGGCATCAGATACTGGTTGAAATCGGTGCCGCCATGGTCGCGGTTCGGATAATAGGGCTCCGTCGTCTCGTAGAGGG
>NZ_RZSG01000881.1:0-2329 GCF_003997725.1 Mesorhizobium sp. M4A.F.Ca.ET.050.02.1.1 | reverse complement strand
CAACCAGCGTCGCCGGGATAATCGTGCCGTCGGCAAGCTCGACCTGCTCGACCCTGCCGTTGCCGGTAATGGCCTGGGTGTTGGCCTTGGTGATCACCTTGATGCCGCGCTCCTCCACGGCGCGCTGCAAGAGATAGCCGGCGGCAGGATCGAGCTGACGCTCCATCAGCGTCGGCATGACGTGCAGCACGGTGACGTCCATGCCTTGCGCCTGCAGGCCGGCCGCGGCTTCCAGTCCGAGCAGGCCACCGCCGATGACCACGGCCTTGGCCCGCGACTGGGCGGCAAGCATCATGGCCTGCACGTCGTCGAGATCGCGATAGGTCAGCACGCCCGGCAGGTTGTTGCCCGGCACCGGGATGATGAACGGCACCGAGCCGGTGGCGATCACCAGCTTGTCGTAGGGTTCCGTCACGCCATGATCGGAGGTGACGGTCTTCGCCGCGCGGTCGATGGCGACTATTCTGTGGCCCTTGTAGAGCGTGATGCCGTGCTTGATGTACCAGCCGTCGCCGTGGATGATGATCTCTTCATAGGCCTTCTCGCCCGACAGGACCGGCGACAGCATGATGCGGTCGTAGTTCACGCGCGGCTCGGCGTTGAAGATGGTGACCTGGTAGCGATCCGGCGCCTTTTCCAGGAGATGCTCCAGCATGCGCCCGGGGGCCATGCCGTTGCCGATGATGACGAGTTTCTCGGTCATATTGCTGATCCGTTCCGGTTTCACTCGGCCGCGTAGGAAAGGGCTGGCGTCTCGGCCATCGAGGCGCGCTCCATGCGGCGGATGCTGAGGTGCATCCAGGCAAGGCAGCCGACGACGATGACGAAGAGCAGCATGAAGCAGCTCGACCAGACGCCGGTGAGATCGTTGAGCGCGCCGAAAGCGATCGGCAGGACGAAGCCGCCGAGCCCGCCGATCATGCCGACCATGCCGCCGACGGCGCCGACATTCTTCGGGTAGCAGACAGGGATGTGCTTGTAGACCGCGGCCTTGCCGAGGCTCATGAGGAAGCCGAGCACGCAGGCGACGGCGATGAAGGCGAGCGGGCCGATCTCGAAATGGAAGGCGATCGGCCCGCTGATGCCGCGCACGACGTAGTCTGCCGAGGGGAGAGACAGAACGAGCGTCGCCACGGCACAGACCGTGAAGGTCCAGTAGAGCACGGTGCGGGCTCCGATGCGGTCGGATAGCACGCCGCCATAGGCGCGGAAGATGCTCGCCGGGATCGAATAGGCGGCCCCAATCATGCCGGCGGTGGCGATGTTGAAACCATAGACGCCGATCAGGTAGCGCGGCAGCCACAGCGACAGCGCCACGAACGCGCCGAAGACGAAGAAATAGTAGAAGGCGAAGCGCCACACCTGCAGGTTCTTCAGCGGCGCGAATTCCTGCCAGAAGCTTCTCGGCGCTGCCGCCCTGCCGGCACGGCGCTCGCGGATGACCGGATCGTCGCCGGTGGTAAACCAGAAGACGACGGCCATGACGACGAGCGCCGCCGCCCAGATTTGCGCCACCGTCTGCCAGCCCCAGGCGAGCAGCACGAGCGGCGCCAGGAACTTGGTGACCGCGGCGCCGACATTGCCGACACCGAAGATGCCGAGCGCCGTGCCCTGCCTGCCGGCGGGGAAGAAGCGCGAGACATAGGCGACGCCGACGGCGAAGGAGCCGCCGGCGAGACCGACGCCAAGCGCGGCGATCAGCATCTGCTCATAAGTATGCGCAAAAGAGAGCAGTAGGGTCGCGACCGCCGCCGAAAGCATGACGGCGGTGTAGACCAGCCGCCCGCCATAGCGATCGGTCCAGACGCCGAGCAGCATGCGCACGAGCGAACCGGTGAGGATCGGCGTGCCGATGAGCAGGCCGAACTCCGTCTCGCTCAGCCCAAGCTCCTGCTTTATGCGCACGCCGATGATGGAGAAGATCGTCCACACCGCGAAGCAGACGGTGAAGGCGATGGTGGACATCACGAGCGCCTGCCTGGGTTCCTGGCTGGGCGCGGCTGGGAGAATTGCAGTCATGTCGGCTCCGGTTTGCGGCGTGGGAGGCGCCGCTCTTGTCTATTCGTTCGCGATTGTCAGCGACGGGCCATCGGCGTGCCGGTCGAAACCTCGCTGTGCGCGATCACTGCCGGCTCCTTGCCGTCCGTCTTGGCGCCGACGGGAAAGAGCAGCAGTGCGGCGGTGAACAGCGCGGCGGTCAATGCGCTGCTGGCCAGGACATCGCGGCGGGTGAAGTCCTCGAGGGCCGCGCCAGTTCCGATCCGTTTCGTCATCGTCGTCTCCGGTTGGGCGCCGCCTGGGATCGGCACCGTCGATTGCGTGTTAGGTC
>NZ_RZSG01000880.1:0-2330 GCF_003997725.1 Mesorhizobium sp. M4A.F.Ca.ET.050.02.1.1 | reverse complement strand
AGCAGGCTGCCGACTTCAGCCGCTTGATCGAGATCGATCAGCAGAGCGCGAATATCCATCTGTCGGCGATCCGGCAGGCAGCAGCGCAAGGCGATTTTGTGATCGCCTATCTGCACCACCACCATTGGGAACCGGGTTGGCAGGACGTGCCGCGCTGGGTTCAAACCTTTGCCCGCACATGCATCGACGCCGGCGCAGGCCTCTTCGTCAGTCACGGCGCCCCGGTTCTTCAGGCGGTGGAAATCTATAATGGCTTGCCCATCTTCTACGGTCTCGGAAATTTCCTGTTTCACGTCCATCCGGACGAGGGCGAATGGGATCCTCCGGAAGTCTGGCAGAGCATTGTCGCGGCTTGCCGCTATGATGCGAATGGAACGCTCGAAAACATAGACCTTCTGCCGGTCGTTATCGGCGAGGTAAATGAACGCACCGGTTCCGAGCCGGGCAAATTGGTTCCCGTCCCCGCCGCCGGACACGTGGCGCGAGATATTCTCGAGGGGTTCGCAAGCCGCTCGCGTGCCTTCGGTACCGGGATCGAAATATCTGGATGCTCAGGCAGGATAGTTGCGCCGCTGGTGCGCAAATTCGGCTGACGATCAAACTAAAGCCAGAGCCGCTCCGACGGACTCCGAGCGTGACATCGTGGAGCATCGAAAGCTTTGTTGAAGCCGAAAAGCTCGCGCCCTTTCGGGGCAGTGTTAAAGGCAAGGATCGAGCGGGACCCTCACCCCGCAGATCTTCACGTAGGCAGGCAGATCGCGACGGTTCGCGTGCTGTCTGACGTGTCGCAGGCTCAGCTTGCCCGATCGATAGGCGTCACCTTCCAACAGCTGCAAAAATACGAGAACGCAATAAACCGTGTAAGTGCCTCCATGATCTATGAGATTGGCAAGTTACTGGGTGTCCCCGTCAGCCGTTTTTTTGAAGGGCTTCCGGAGAATGGTGAGAGCGGTCTTGCAGCTTCCCCTCTGCCGGTCGATGAGCGCATTGGCTTCATTGCCAGCGCTGAGGGTCGGCATCTAATCGAGCGTATCATTCAACTACCTCCACGGGTGCGGGCACGTGTGTCTGCCCTGATCGCCGCTATCGGGGAAGAGTTATCTTTCCCTAAATAGTGAAGGACAGCGGGCCTGGTAGGACAACTGGCGCCAACTGAGCACAAAATGCCTGGTGACTGGTGGGGACGCAGGTTGGAGCGCTGTGTCCGTCCGTTTGTGCCTCTAGTAGTCGCCCAAATGGTCGCTTCGGAGACCTTGCCCAACAAAACACTTCGTCCGCAGCGCCAACGGAGAACTCTGACCGACACGACATCGGCTAGCATGACTAAATGATTGATAAGGCAACATTATCACTCGTTTTGTCGCTCCGACAAGCTGTGCGTTTTGACGCGAAAATCATCGCCAAAAGCGCACCACCACTTTACCCTCCAAACACATGATTCGCCTCGATCCCGCGACCGCCAATCTGTCCGTGCCGCCGACCGTTCCGGCCTGGGCGCTCGCGGACGGTGGTGCCATGCATGACGCCGACGCCGCCTTCCAGGCCGGCGCCGCCCTGGCTGCGCTCGACAGCCTCGCTCGGGCGCAGCCGGCCTGGGCCGGCGCCTGGCGCCAGCGGCTGGCGTTGAAATGCGCCGCCGCCAGCATGCGGCTCGCCGGTCGCGCCGAGGATGAAGCCGGCTTGCGCGACGCCTGGCAGCTTTGCCCGGCCGGCGCCGATCCCGGTCCCGCCGGCACCATCTTTGGCGCCTGGCGCCAGCTGGCGCTGCAGCCGCCGGCGGTCAGCGCCGATCGGCTGGCAAAAGTGACCGAGATGCTCGGGCTCGCCTGGGACGACGAGGCGCTCGCCGACCTCTGCACGCAGATCGAAGACGTGGCGGGGTCGCAGCGGCCGGCGCCGTTCGCCGCGGCCGCGATCGCGGAGCATGTCGTCGCCACGCGGCCCGATGCCGAACTGTTCGCCTGGTGGCTCGCCGACCTGGCGCTGGCGCAAGGCCTGCGCTGGCCGCGGCCGCAGCCGCTGTTGATGGCGCAGGCTTTTGGCCCGGCCTTCCGCACAGGAGCCGGCGGCAGGCGCATTCGACCCGGCGAAAAAGGTTTTGAGCGCGCGGTGTGCCTTGCGCTGGTTCAGGGAGCGGCCGAGGCCTGCCGGCTGGCCAGCGAACTGTCGCGCCGCGCCGAAAAACTTCTGGCGGTGGCGCCAAAGCTGCGCGCGAAAGGCGCCGGCGACGTGATTTTTTTGCTCCTGAATGAAGATGCCGTCGCCGGATCGCTGACGACCAAAAACCTGTCGCGCTTTGCCGCGCGACGGCTGTTCGAGCGGCTGCAGCA
>NZ_RZSG01000087.1:0-12946 GCF_003997725.1 Mesorhizobium sp. M4A.F.Ca.ET.050.02.1.1 | reverse complement strand
CGCAGTAGGAGCCTGGCTCGCCGATGCCTTGCTCGCGCAGCGGCTAGGCTGGACGCATGCAATCCCTTTGCTGGGCGGCGAGGCGGCCTTAGCCGTGGGTACGGGCCGGGCGCGTCGACCAGTGACTACCGCTCTGGCCGCGGGTGCCGAAATCGAAGCCGATCGGGCCAAAAGCCTGCTGGCCGCGCAGGCGCGCGCCGCGCTGCGTGCAATCGATCTTTCCGCCGAGCTCGAGCGCCGCGCGGACCGGCTGCTTGCCGTCGCCCCGAAACTCAGGGCCAAGGCGGCGGACGCCGTCGTCGACAAGCTTCTGTCGCACGATGCGATCGTTGCCTCGGAAAAGATTGCCGGCATGAGCGATCGCGGATTGCGCCGCCTGTTCGACCGTCTGGTCGAACTCGGCGCCGTGTGCGAGCTTTCCGGCCGCCCAAACCTTTTCGCATCTACGGGACCTTTTCGCATCTACGGGCTCTGACGATCATGGCGGAGGCATCGCGCAGGCGAGGGGAGAGCCGGTCAGATGAGCGTCGATCGGGCGAACGGCGATCAGCTGACCAGCTGTTTGACCGGGAACTGGATCAGCTGCCACCGGAGGCGCGCTGGCGCGAATGGATGCATCGCGTCGAGGCAACGATTTTTGCCGCGAGCGAGCCGGTCGGCCGTGAGACGCTGGCGCGGATCGTCGGGAAAAGCTGCAGCATCGATCTTTTGATCGACGACATCCGCGAGGAACTGCGCGGCCGCCCCTATGACCTCGCCTCCGTCGCCGGCGGTTTTCGGCACCTGACCCGGCCGGCCTATGCCGACGCCATCCGCAGTGCATTTGGCAGTGCATCTGGCACGGCCGTCGGCGGCGGGCGCGCCGTGGACTTGACCCAGTCGGACGTGCTGGTGCTGATGTGCATCGGCTATTTCCAGCCGATCACCCGCGCCGAGTTGTCGTCTTTCTTCGGCAAGGAGATCAGTCGCGATTTCATTGGTCATCTGCGCGGTGCCGGCCTGATTGCTTCCGGTCCGCGTAGCCCGACTCCGGGAGCGCCCTACACCTACGTGACGACAAAAGAATTCCTGCTGGAGTTCGGGCTCGATACGCTGCGCGACCTGCCGGATTTCGAGGCGCTCGAGGATGCGGGGCTGCTGTCAAAGGAAAAGCTGCTGGCAGGCGACATCATGCCGGGGTTTTCAGATAGCGATCAAGATGACGGTTCGGAGCCCGACATCTGAAAGTATAACGACGAATGCTGAGTCTGAAAGACTGGTCCGGTTCACTTAGAGCCGCAGGCGAGATTGTTAGCGTAGTATGCGACACGCCAGAGTGCCAAGGGAGGAGAGTTGACTAGAGGGGATGAAATTGTTGAAGCGTTAGACGCGGCGCTCGAGCGCCTGCGACGCATTGGCTATGGTCCCTATGCCAGGGCAGATGTGTCCTCAGTGATAGATCCTTTGGGATCCCGAATCGAAACATTTTTGCGGTCGGTTGCCTTCCCCATGTCGTCACGCGCGGACAACTTCTTCACGCTGATCGAACAATTTAAGTCGACGTCACTTCATGGGGATCGCGTGCCATCGCTGCATGCAATGCGCGACCTTTACAATCGTTCGAAGCATAAACCTCAAGAACCCCTAGCTCTCGGAGAAGCGATTCGGACCGTGCAAAACACCGTCGTCACATTGAAGGATGTTTGCGCGCTTGGGATCGGAGCTGTCGGGACACCGTTCGAACGAGAGTTAATGTATCACCTTTGGATTGCGTTTTGGGATAACTACGCAAACGGCGTCACCGAGGCAGCCATCATGCTTCCCAGCGACCATTGGACCTACGTCGGAACGGTCGACACGCTGCATATGGACATCCAATCATGGGATGCCCTGAAGGCCAAATTGCTGGCCCATCCCCGGTTTCGAATGGGAAAGGATCATTTCGAGCCAAAGGTTTGGGAAGGCTTTCATGCCGGGGGCGATTTTCTAAACGCGGGTGTTTGGGACGGCGACTATGGGGAACTGGTGCGACTCGTTGCGCCGTTCGATGATAGCAGCATCGGCGAAAGAATGCTCCCAGGCCTAGCTCGCCACGACAGTTTGACGTCGATCGGCACGGCCCTAATCGCGGCCATGATTGACATTGTCCGCAGCTCCTCGGAGCCAATGTCGAGAGATGAACTAGCCGAAGCCATCAAGACCAGGGCGAATTCTGAGTATGCTATGCCGCGCGATAAAGGGAGCGTCGCGGAAGCTGCGGCGCAAATTGCCGCTTTGGTCGACACCGTTCCCCTGGATCAGCGGCAGCGTCTGGCGGGACCGGTTCTTGTTCTTCGGCGGGGTCCCAAGAAACCCACAATGTTGGCTGGGCCGCTTTGGCTCGATCTCGACGGGAATGCTGTTGTTCTAGGTTTCAGCGATGGCATCAGCATTAATGTATCGATGCCCGCCACTCGCACTTAGGCCGCGCGTTTGGCGGAGGCTAGTCCCACGCCGATGTCCCCCTTCCCGCCATCGATATATGGCGCCTGCTGAACCACCGCGGGGTCATCCCGAGCTGTGCAGGCTCGGCGCTGATTGCGAGAGAGGGAAGTTGCCCGACGGGGCATCAGCGACAGCACATCGATAGTATGCATGGCTCATATCGTGGACGTCGTGGATTTCTTGCGTTTCGCCCAGTCGCACGCCAATCCGTTGTACAGGACGATTCGATTATTGGATCGCGGCTGTTCCCGATCGGCCCCGTTACGTCGTACTCTGCAACTTCAAAGAGTTCTGGACTACGACTTCGACAAGCAACTGGGCGAACCGGTCGACAAGGTGAGCCGTTTGGATGCCTGCCGGCAGACTCTCAATTGTGCGCCCTGGTGGGAAGATTTCTCTGCGCGCCACCTTACGACTGCACCGCCAACAGGTCGGGCACCGGCAAAACCGTCTCGTCCTTCACCGTCTGGTGACCATGTGACTGGCCAGCGTCACCTCCATCAGCACAGTGGCAACAGGCGCGATCAAACGCATGGCGACGCTGGCATGATAGCCCGAGACGATGCCGGGCTTTTCCAGTTTTCGCAGCTGCATCCAGCACGGCGTCGGCGAAAGGCCGACCTTGTCGGCAAGTGCCAGCTTGGTGATGCGGCCGTCACGCTGGACGGCGTCTAGGATTTTGAGATCGATCGGATCGAGTTTGTTTGCGGCCATGGCGTCCACTTTTTGCTGCCTACGGTCGCGGATGCCGGCCATCACCGCAAACGGCTAGCAGGGAGGGCGACGCGGCTCTACGGGCCTGACCGTAAAAGATTTCTTTGAGACTGACCCCGCCCCGAACCACAAGGTAGGGGCAACAGTCGTACGGACGTAAGTCATGCGCAATTCATGCCAAGCGTTACCCTTCCGACCTGCCGGGCGAGGAGTGGGGACAGATCGCCCCGCTGATGCTCAAACCTGGGCGCCGCTGCCGTCTGCCGAGGGCTACTTAACGCCAGATCGACCTGGAGCACGCTGCGTTCTCTGACGATGCGCGGTCCTTTTTGCTGAGGACGAGTTGGCAATCGACCACTTCGCGATCTACGAACTCCCGATCCCCGAACTCTTTCAGAATGCCAATGGCGCCGCACGATTCGGATTCCACGCGCCTTTTAATCCGACTGTCCGCCACAGTCGCTCCGACTTATGCCAGCGTTGGCCTGAACTTCCGTCTTGTGCGGTTGCGAGCCGGCTTTGATCACCGAACATTATCGCAGGCGGCCTCGTGATGAAGCCGTGCCCGAGATCGCCGGGGGCTTGCCATGCAACATGATTCCCATCCGCAACTGCGCGAAAGGCCCGCTGCAAACCCAGCCTCGTCCAGCAGGGGGTGGGCGAAAGACCGACGATGTCGGCCAAGGCCAGCTTTGTGATGCGCCCCTCGCTCGAATCCAAATCCAAGGTCGGTGACTTTCCAGCGACGATCATCGGCAGCGATTGTGCACGTTGGGAGTTGGCTCCCAAGCCGTCACTTCTTGTTCATTGCACGGCCTTCCGACCTCGGGTCTGAAGGAATTGTTATTGAGCATGCAAGCCGGTCGAAGGGAGATTCGACCACACCGAAAATAGTGATGCCTGGATCAGTTGTCGTAACTTTGTACAGCCGACGTAGCGTCGGATAACCGTTTGGGATCTCGAATATTTCCTCGATTTTTCCGGCAGCTGGAGCTGCATCGATAATGATACGGGTATTCACGATTCCGATAGCATGTCGCTCTAGCGCGTCAGTTACAAAACGCTCGCCGAATTCCTCGACGATAGCGTCGTCTATGTCCGATGAAAGATAAGTGGCATCATACATAATAGGTAAGTTGTCGGCCAGGATCGTCTTCCGCACGCAAAGCATTGCTTCGGCGGGCGGGCTGAACACACTCATTGTCGGATCAGATATTCTTTCCCTGGTGATGGACAGCAGCCGCATGCTTGGCGTGAAACCAAGTACGCGAGCGTTGTCCATCGAGGACAACCAGACATCAAGTTCGCGCAGGAATCGTCTTTGTTGCTTAACGAACGTGCCTTTGCCTGCGATCGCGATCAGCGCTCCTGCGGTTTGCAAGTCGCGCAACGCCCGCTTGATAGTAATCGGACTGACGCCGAATTGTTCACTAAGCGTCGCCGTGGAGGGGATCGGATCTCCTGACGGGTAAGTGCCGTCTTTGATGCGCTTGAGAAGCTCTTGGCGCACCGACTCATGCAGGGAGGATGCCCCTCTCAGCTGTAAATTGTTCAAAGCCTTCTCCATAGCGGGGGGCCGTCCGAAACTAGTACCGTCTGATCGGACCGGATCTTGACAGTGGCTGACCTGACGTCGGGCCCCATTGACCCTGTGGATATACCTAGTATAAGTACTTCTGATTGTCAACTGAGGGGAGGGCCGGAATGAGGACTTCGGAATTCAGCAAAAAACTGCATTGGCCGGGGGCATGGCCGGCAGGTTCGACGACCAGAGCTCGTGCCCTGAAAGCTGGTAGCGGAGGAGAGTGAATGAGCTTCCTTGACATCATGCGGGGAATATACAGCGGATTTGGTGTTACTCTGAGCGTCACCATTCTCGCGCTCATGTACGCAATCCCATTCGCTCTTGTTGCGGGTGTCCTCCAGCATTTCTCAACCGGTACCTACCGGCGAATTGTTACCGCCATCATCGAATTCTGGCGCAGTTCTCCTGTTCTCGTGCTCCTCTATGCCTTCTACTATTCGCTTCCTGCCTTCGGGATCTATCTCTCCGCCTTTACCGTAGGCGCATTGGTCCTTGGGCTCAATACCGGAGGGTATGGCAGCCAGTCGGTCCGTGCCGCACTGCAGGCCCTTAACCCAGGGCAGCGGGAGGCCGGGCTCGCTCTAGGGTTGAGTCGCCTCGCCGTGCTTCGTCTGATTGAGTTGCCTCAGGCAATCGCCGCAATGATTCCGACTTTCATCAATCAGGCGATCCAATTGATCAAAGGCACTTCCTTGGTCTCGCTGCTCACGCTCTCGGACATGACCTTCCGAGCCGGGGAACTTTTTGCGCTGAGCTACGATCCTGTCGGGATCTACTCGGGGCTTCTGCTTGCCTACCTGATCATCTGTTATCCGGTGACCATTCTTGGGCGATATCTGGAAAAGTCGTTCGCGAAAGGACGAGGAGCGTCCCATGAGTTTTGATTTTGCATTCGCATTGCAGATCGTACCGCGGGTTCTACAGGGTATTGGAAACACGATCCTGGTAGCGATTTTCAGCTTTGTTTGCGCGACGGCACTCGGGTTTTTTTGGGAAATGCTGCGACGGTCCCACCGATTCATGCGTCCGATTACGCAGTTCATCATTGATGCAATTCGTTCGACACCTGTAATTGTCCAAGTTTATTTTCTTTTCTTCGTGCTACCCTACTACGGTGTGAAGCTGCCTGCGATGTTCGTCGGCATTTTCGGGCTGAGCTTCTATTTCTCAGGCTATATCTCTGAGGTTTTCAAGGCCGGGATCGACGCGATACCCGCAGGGCAGAGCCAAGCTGCGCAGAGCCTCGGAATCGGTTGGCCTGACACGATGATATTCGTGGTTGCGCCGCAGATGCTTCGTAACGTCGCGGCACCGCTCGGCGCCTATTCTGTCTCCATCCTGTTGTCTACGCCACTACTTGCAGTTCTTGGAGTTCCGGAGATGCTGGGCAGCGCGTTCGATGTTGCGTCGGAGACCTACCGCTATGCCGAGCCGACATTTGTTTCCGGCATTCTCTTTCTGCTCCTGGACTTGGTTGCGGTCGCGTTTATCGGACGCCTGGAGCGGCGTCTCGGGTTGATCACTCCGCGTCCCTAGAATTGGAGTTGCTGCCGAAGCTGCTCTCAGGTGGCGAAGCGGTTCGAAGTGAGTGCGGGCGAGCGAGCTGCTAGGTGGGTGCTTGAGCGCGAGCAGGCGACGCCAGTCCAAGGCGGTGGGGGCGCAACTCCGGCCGCATTGATGCCCCCAAGGACGCCAGCCTGGATGCGCTTGATCCGGAAGCTGACCGCTCGATCGACGAGATGCGGCTGGTACATAGGAGACGAGGCTGGTCTCCAGCTTCGAATGTATTCGATCGCCGGACCGCTTCTTCGCCGCGGCAGTGATCGTGCCATGAGCCGGTGCTGCCAGGTGCATCCGCACGCTGCAACAGCCGCACCATCACCTGGCCAGCGTCCCATAACAGGCTGCTGTCGCTCGGCTCGTGAATGAGTGCTGAAGTGACGGTGCTGTCCACGCACCACCTGCCGCCTTCCAACTTCTCTCGCCTGGCGCTTGCAAGAGTACTTTGTTGATTTTTTCCCAGGTCGGCGCCCGGATCGCGGCGATCATCTTATGCAGACTGATTTCTTTGGGCTCCACCCGCGTGGCAGGCGGGCAAAAGCCCGGAACCAGGCGGAGCCCTCCAGGCGAAAGGCCAGTTCCTGATAGCTTAGTTGGCGGTGCTGCTTGAGCGGGGCGCAGCGCAGCACAGCCTCCGCCGGCAGGCCTTCGTGGTCGGTCTCCTTGAGACCGTGCCGGCGCAGGTCTCGTGTCATCAGGCTCAAAAGCTCGCGATGCTGGTCTAGTCTTAGTAGCCATTGCTACATGGCTTTCAACTCACAGCCGATCTCGTGTCCGGCGAAAAGATCGAATACACTGGATTGGACGGTGCGTTCATTGTCGGCACCGGCGGTGGGTACCTGGGCGAAGCCGGCCGGCGGAGGCGGCAAACGCCGCGCACCGACGTCGAAGTCTACGCGCGAGCAGGTGGATTGGGTGCTTTGTCGTAGTCCTTCAAGCATGACCGGGCGGTCTTGCGGTTTTCAGCAAACCAGAGCGAACGCCATCGCCGTCGTGGCTCCGCATAAGTTCGCCGCCCACCATCACGATAATAATCGACAGCCGATGCGAGGCGTTGCGAGCACGCGGATCGGGTGGCGCCCCGGTTTGAGGCAAGGGGTGCAGTCTCTCCTCTGAAGTCTTTGATGGCATGCCAGTAGCCGGTTGCGGGTGCTGCGGCCTCCAGCGGGAAAGGGTATACCAACCCCATTGACGGATAAGGTATACATGGTATGGTAGCTTGCTTAAAACCTCTAGGGGAGTAACTAGAATGAAGAATATGACAAGAAGGGCGATGGTGGTGATCTCTGCCATCATGATCGCATTTGGTGCGACCGAGCTTCCCGCTGCGGCCGGGACAACGCTCGAAAAGATCAAGTCAGAGGGAAAGATCACTGTGGGAATAGATAACTCGCAACCGTGGGGATTCCGTGACGCGAACGGACAAGTCGCCGGTTTCAGCCCTGATCTCATCAGCGCTGCCCTTGCACCGCTGGGCGTCAAGAAAATAGATTTTGTCATCTCCGAGTTCCCGGCGCTTATTTCTTCCCTTCAATCGGGCCGATTCGATGCCATTGCTGCTGGGATGTGGATCACGCCAGTACGCTGCAAAGCGGTGGCCTTTAGCGATCCCGATTTGGTCGAAAAAGATGCCCTGCTCGTGATGAAGGGAAATCCACTCAACATCCACAGCTACGCGGACGTAGCTGGTAACCCGAAGCTGCGGCTAGCCGCCGATCGCGGCAGCGCCGCCATCGAACATGCGATCGCGGCGGGCGTGCCTAAGGACCGCATGCTGCAGCTAACCGATTTCAACGCCGCGGTAGCCGCCCTGACCGGCGGTCGCGTCGAGGGGGTACCCATGGCGTCCTCCAGTATAGGCAGGCTCCTGCACGACCCAAATCTCAAAGACAGTATCGACCGTGCCATGCCGTTTACCGGATTCATCGCGAAAGATGGGATCGAGGCAGGCGGCGCGTCCGCGATTGGCTTCCGACTTGCGGATACGGACCTGCGTGACGCCTACAACAAACGGCTCGCGGAAATGAAGGCAGATGGCACAGTTGACGCCATCAAGAAGAAGTATGGTATCGAAATTGATGTCGCTTCGGTTACGGCGGAACAAGCCTGCAGCGAGGAATAGTTAGCCCCCGTTTTACGCGGACCGGCACAGCAGCAGAACCTCCGCCTCAAGCGGGAGCTAGAGAAGCTGGGGAGCGTCAGGGATCGGACTACCGCGAATGCCGAACGAGACTTGCGGTTTGGACTGTTCTTATCCTGGCGCTCCCATCGGTGAACATTTGGTCGAAAGTCCCCGACAATCGACGTTGCGCTAATTTAGAGAAGAGTTATGAAAGCAACATTGCGTGCAATCGACAACACTCAGAAGCCGGCAATGATGGCGGCCAAGCCCGCGGTCGAGATTAGTGGTCTTTCCAAGTGGTTCGGTACCTTCCAAGTGCTGAAGGATGTGAGTCTCACGGTCCGGAACGGCGAGCGTATCGTCATCTGCGGCCCATCGGGATCGGGCAAGTCGACGCTGATCCGCTGCATCAATCATCTCGAGTCGCATCAAGAAGGCAAGGTGATTGTCAACGGTGTCGAACTGACGGCCGGTATGCGGAATCTCCCAGCTCTCCGCCGCGACATTGGAATGGTTTTCCAGCAGTTCAACCTCTTTCCCCATCTCACTGTCGTTCAGAATTGCACCCTCGCCCTGACCCGTGTGAAGAAGATGGACAAAGCGGAAGCGCAAGAGATCGCCATGCGCAGCCTCGAGAAAGTCCGCATTCCCGAGCAAGCTGATAAATACCCGGCGCAGCTTTCGGGTGGCCAGCAACAGCGCGTGGCGATCGCACGCGCGCTCTGCATGGCGCCAAAGATCATGCTATTCGATGAGCCGACATCGGCACTCGATCCAGAGATGATCAAAGAAGTTCTTGATGTGATGACCCGTCTCGCAAAGGACGGAATGACGATGATCTGCGTCACGCACGAGATGGGCTTCGCCCGCGAGGTAGCCGACAGGATCATCTTCATGGACCGAGGCGAAATCGTGGAGGAAGCGCCGCCGCAGAAATTCTTTCGCGCACCCGAGGCGGAACGTACCCGCCGCTTCCTCGATCAAATCCTGCATTAAAGAACAGAGTATGCGCACAGGCGAAGCGCGGTTGAAGCACTGCGGACTGTTGCCTGAGAAGCGCTTTGCCGCTTTGGATCAGCTACGAGCGAGTGCGGCACTGTCGATGACTATCAGGGCATCGTTGTGAACAGAAGAGCAAGGGAGATCTCATGAAAGCCTTGCAGGCAGACTCTAGACGCATACTGTGCGAGATCGAGCGGAAGGTTTTGTGGCTATCCTGCTGGGTTATCGATCAGGCAAACCGGCGTGAGAAGGTGGATGGTGTCAAGGTTGGCGGCCATCAGGCCTCCTGCGCCTCGATGGTCTCGATAATGACCTCGCTCTATTGCGACGTGCTGAGACGCGAGGACCGTGTGGCAGTCAAACCGCACGCCTCACCGGTGTTCCACGCGCTGCAATACCTGGCCGGGAACCAAACCCGCGAGAAACTCGACAATTTCCGAGGCTTTGGTGGGGCGCAGTCCTATCCGAGCCGCACTAAGGATGTCGATGACGTCGATTTTTCCACCGGCTCGGTCGGCCTGGGGGTCGGGATCACCGCATTCGCTTCAATCGTGCAGGACTATGTGCATGCAAGGGGCTGGGCAACGGCCGGGCGGCCGAAGGGACGCATGGTGGCGTTGGTCGGTGATGCTGAGCTCGACGAGGGCAATATTTATGAATGCCTCCAGGAGGGTTGGAAGCACGATCTTCGCAACACCTGGTGGATCATCGACTATAACCGGCAGAGCCTGGATGGGGTGGTGCGCGAGGGGCTCTATGAACGCATTGAGACGGTGTTCAGGGCGTTCGGCTGGGAGGTCGTGACGCTCAAATATGGCGCGCTGCAGCGCGCCGCCTTCGATGAGCCAGGCGGCGCGGCGCTAAAGGGCTGGATCGACCGGTGCCCTAACCAACTCTATTCGGCGCTGACGTTTCAGGGCGGCGCGGCTTGGCGCAAGCGTCTGATGGACGAGATCGGCGACCAAGGCGAGGTCAGCGCACTTCTGGAGCGGCGCACAGACGAGGAGCTGGGAGCCGTGATGGAGAATCTCGGCGGGCACTGCCTTTCGAGCCTGACCGACACGTTCAACGCCATCGACCACGACCGCCCAACCGTCTTCATCGCCTATACGATCAAAGGCTGGGGAACGCCGCTTGCTGGGCACAAGGACAACCATGCAGGGCTGATGACCGAGCCTCAGATGAAAGCGTTCAAAAAACGCATGAACATCCGCGACGGGCATGAGTGGGATCCGGCCGAAGGGCTTCACATGGATGGGAAAGCGTTGAAAGCCTTCATCGCCGGCACGCCGTTCTTTGCAGCTGGGCGCCGCCGCCATCGAACTGCACCTGTTGCACTCGTGCCCGATGCGGTGCCAACGCCGGCAAGCCCGCGCGAAATAATCTCCACACAAACAGCGTTCGGAAAGATTCTGGATGCCATCGCCAAATCGGACAGCGAGCTTGCAGACCGCATTGTCACGACGTCTCCAGACGTGACTGTTTCGACCAACCTTGGACCGTGGGTCAACCGGCGGCAATTGTTCGCCCGCACCGAATTGGCTGACACATTTCGCAACGAGCGGGTGCCCAGCGCCCAGAAATGGAGTTTCACGCCGCAAGGCCAGCACATCGAACTCGGGATCGCTGAGATGAACCTATTCTTGTTGCTTGGCGCGATGGGGCTCTCTCACTCGCTGTTTGGCGAACGTCTGATCCCGATCGGCACGGTCTACGACCCGTTTGTCTCGCGCGGCCTCGATGCACTCAACTATGCCTGCTACCAAGATGCGCGCTTCATGATCGTCGGTACCCCGTCGGGGGTGACGCTGGCGCCGGAGGGCGGCGCGCACCAGTCGATCGCATCCCCCCTGATTGGCATGAGTCAGGACGGGCTTGCCAGTTTCGAGCCGGCATTCGCCGACGAGTTGGTAGTCATCATGAGCTGGGCCTTCGACTACATGCAGCGCGACGGTGAAGGAGATCCCGACGAGCGAACCTGGCTGCGCGACGAGACCGGTGGAGCGGTCTATCTGCGCCTATCGACACGTCAGCTCGAGCAACCCAACCGGGCGCGCGACGCTGCCTTCGAACAGGGCGTGGTTGACGGGGCCTACTGGCTGCGAAAGCCGGGTCCGAACTGTGACCTTGTCATCGCCTATCAAGGCACGGTAGCAAGCGAGGCGATCGCCGCGGCCGGAATGCTGGCCGATCTGCGCCGCGACATCGGCGTGCTGGCGGTGACCTCGGCCGACCGGCTCAACGCCGGTTGGCAGGCCGCAATGCGGGCCCGCGCCCGCGGCCACCCTGGTGCGACCGGCCACATCGAGCGGCTGCTCGCGCCGCTGCCACGCCACACGGCGATCGTGACAGTCATCGACGGCCACCCCGCAACGTTGTCATGGCTTGGCGGAGTTATCGGCCACCGCGCCCACAGTCTGGGCGTCGAACATTTTGGCCAGACCGGCACCGTCGCCGACCTTTACCGACACTACGGGCTCGATGCCGCCAACATCGCCCAGGTCGCTTCAAACCTCACGCCGGGACGCAAACTCGCTTGGGCTGCGTAGAACTTGCCATTCACCTGCTTCTAATAGGATCGTTGAACAGGGATCGCTCTGTAAACCCAGAGGGGCTCCTCTCGTCCGAAGTAAGGGATGCGCTATGGGCCATGTTTTGCATGGGAGCGCCACGACCATCTGCCGACCGGTCCGAGAAAAGCGCGCTCAACGGTTCCCTCGCTCGTGACGGAGGCGGTCATCGCCAGTGCGTTCCTCACGTCAATGATTTGTTGGCAGGTTTGATAACCGGGACACTCTCAGGCGAGAGCTCGCTCAGGAACTCGACGCCATCATTGCGAACGAATACGACCTCTTCAAACTGGAACACTGCGCCGTCTTTCTCAAGTTTCGGTTCGACATGAAAAATCATGCCCGACTCGATAACCGTTTCATCGGTCGCGGATACTGATGGAGGTTCCGTCACATCAAGCCCGCCGCCATGTCCTATGCGTGAGACCTGCCCGTAGACTGGACCGAGATCGGCCTCGTTCCAAAGCTCTTGGAACTTGCTGAAGATGTCGCAGCAGCGCGGGCCGGGTCTGAAGCTCTTGGCAAGTTCAATCGTCAACGAGCGCGTGCGCTCGTAGGTATCTATCTCCCAGTCGGTCGGCTTCCCACATCGTGCAATTCGATTACGATCGGCGGGATAGCCGCCGTACGTAGCTCGGAAATCAGTCCAGATGTAATGGCCCTCTCTGAGCTTCCGACTAGATGGGGGGCGGCCATAGAAAAAGTCACCGTCGCTGAATAGCATTGCGATCGGATCTGCACTCTCAGCTCCATTGAGATAGATCTGCGCCTGCATCAGCTGATAAAGCTCAAACTCAGAGACGCCAACATAGGCGTTTGCAATTGTCTGATCGAACGCTTTATTTACTATGTCGAACGCGGTCTTCTTCATTTGCGCTTCAAATGGCGTTTTGATCAGACGCACCCGCCACAAGACGTCATTGTCGCTTT
>NZ_RZSG01000879.1:0-2335 GCF_003997725.1 Mesorhizobium sp. M4A.F.Ca.ET.050.02.1.1 | reverse complement strand
GTCATGCAGCACGTCGACGCCGATCTCCTTCAAGACCCGCAGTGAAGCGAGGTGGATCGATTCCAATTCGTCGTCGGAAACCAGCCTGGTCGGCGTGAGCGGATTCCTCAGCTGCCGGAAGGGCGGCTGCTCGAACGCAGCCGAGCCGCCGGCGCGCTTGCCCGCGCGGCCACCACGGCGGGCGCGATCGGTTGCCAGTGCCGGTTCGGCGGGGTGGAGGGCAGCGGTCATGAAAAGCCTCATGGGATGCGAAAGTGAGCGGCATAATGGACCGCCGCCAATGCCGCCGGTAAGGAGGCGGCGACCACTAGGATTAGGGAAGCGACATGACGGAAGGGCATCCGATCGCCTGCCGTCCCGCAACGTGAAGCCTGTTACAGTTCCGTCTTTTACTTCCGCTATACTTGTGCGCCGAGCATCTCGAGGGGGTAGCGATGCCTGATGTCATCAAAGTGCGTGCGGCGACCAACAACGAGGTCGCGTTCCTGGCGTGGGATATTGACGGGATGATCCCGGGCTGCCTCGGCTTCGAGATCGTCCGCCTCTATCCCGACACCGGGGAGGAGCGCTGCCTGGCGGCGTGGGTGCCGTTCAAGGGACAGCGCAATCCAAGGTGGATACCCCAGGACACCGGCGTCTGGCCGGTGCAGAAGACCTTCTGGCGCGACCTCACGATGCGCCGGCGCCGCGACAGCATCGATCTGAGGCCGGAAGGCGAGATGATCGCCTATCGCGTGCGCCCGGTTGGCGACATGAAACCGGGACTCGAACCGGTGCCGGTGTGTCCGGACCAGGTGGTGGACGGCAAACCTGCCTATGCCGGAACGCCGCGGCCGCTCGGCTATCTCGGCCAGGGCGCCGT
Organism: Mesorhizobium sp. M4A.F.Ca.ET.050.02.1.1; assembly: GCF_003997725.1. Classification (NCBI taxonomy): domain Bacteria; kingdom Pseudomonadati; phylum Pseudomonadota; class Alphaproteobacteria; order Hyphomicrobiales; family Phyllobacteriaceae; genus Mesorhizobium; species Mesorhizobium sp. M4A.F.Ca.ET.050.02.1.1. The sequence goes on along the minus strand of NZ_RZSG01000879.1, from coordinate 1,473 downwards.
CAGCCCGCCGATCTTCCTCGGACAGATGTTCGGCAAGGCGCGGAACTTGTAATGGTCGAAGACGTCGAGCATGTGCACCGCATAAGCGGCGGCAAAGGTTTTGTCGCCTTCGACGATGACCAGGTTCTCGTCATTTTCGTACGACGCCTTGTAGCCAAGGTTGTGGCTGCCGGTGATGACGGTGGCATTGTCCTCCATCGGATCGATGATGACGATCTTGTCGTGCACGATGGCGTGGCCAACGGTCAGCACCTCCGCCTGGAAATCGCGGGCGACTGTGGCGCCGGTCAGGTTTGCCGCCCTGACGATCGAGACGTTCGGCGCCTCCCAGACCTTCTCCGGATAGACGAAGGGCGACTTGCCGTCCTTGTTCGATTTGTGAGTCACCGGATCCTTGGTCGGCGCGACATAGTTGGGCATGGCGGTCTCGTCGCTGATCGCACCCTGCACGATCAGCTTCGGATCTGCATTCGCCGCCGCGACCGCCTGGTCAACGATCGAGTTCTCGCCGAGCCGCGACGGATTGAACACGAGGAAGAGCACCGCGCGCTTCGCCGCCTTGATGCGGGCGAAGACGTCCGCGAGGTCGACCGGGCGCACCGAGATATCCTTCTTGCTACGCTCGGGATCGTTCGGCGAAAACCACACCGTCATGCCGTCCAGCGGTGCCGAGGCGCCGTTCAGCGGGTTCGAAATGTGGTTTTCCGCGCGAAACGGCACGCCCTGCTTTTGCGCCACATGTCCGGCGGCACTTTCGCTCGCCGGCGGTGGGAAGACGTCGGCCTTCATGCGCTCCCAATAGGCATTGAACACTTCCGCAATCGCCGGGTCGTCGCGGATGAAGGCGTTGTTGGATTGCCCGCAGATGCCGGTCGAGGTCCAGTTGGTGCTGCCGGTCATCACCGCCTGTGGATTGCCCTGGGCATCGCGGTAGACGGCGAACTTGTTGTGGCCGATATGGTTGTTGTTGAACAGGCGGTCCGTCACCGTGACGCCAGCGTCGCGCAGGCGTTTCCTGAACGGCGCGTTACCGAAATCCCAGGCCTTCGTCTGGTCGTCTTTGCCCGAATTGGCAAGAATGACCTCGACGACATCCTTGGCGGCGACGATCGCGTCGCACAATTCGTCGTCGCCAAGCTCATAGAGCGCGAGCCTGACGGTGCCACCTTCGGCCTTGGCCCGCTTCATCAGGCTGGTCAGCACATCAGGCACATCTCCATGCAGATAGGCGCGTATCTTGCTCGCCGGGTTCTGCAGCTCCGCCCTGATCTTATCGCGCTGCCCGACCTTGATGCCGGCTTCCGCCAGTGCGCGCGACATCCACTGCGTCGACAAAACACCATTGGTGAAGGCGACCCGCGCCTTGCCGAACATCTGTCCGAGGAAGATCGGCGGGCTGACGGCGCCCTGGCCGAGATAGCCGAGCGGCCGCGGCGTTCCGGCATAGGCAGGTTTTCCGTCCACCACCTGGTC
>NZ_RZSG01000878.1:0-2337 GCF_003997725.1 Mesorhizobium sp. M4A.F.Ca.ET.050.02.1.1 | reverse complement strand
CCTTAAGGCCGTCGATGCGCGGATCGAAGACCTCGTTGCGCTGACCGCGGACCTGATCCGTTTCCCGACCGTCAATCCGCCGGGCGAGGCCTATCGCCCCTGCGCCGAATATGTCGGCGAGCGCCTGAAGAAGCGCGGCTTCGAAACAGAGTTCGTCCGCGCCGAAGGCACGCCCGGCGACACCGACCGCTACCCGCGCGTCAACGTCGTTGCCCGCTTCGACGGCAGATCGCCCGGCGCATGCGTGCATTTCAACTCGCATATCGACGTCGTCGAGGCTGGCGTAGGCTGGACCGTCGATCCGTTCGCCGGCATCGTGAAGGACGGCAAGGTCTACGGCCGCGGCGCCTGCGACATGAAGGGCGGGCTGGCCGCCTCGATCATCGCCGCCGAGGCCTTCATGGAGGTGTTTCCGGACTTCCCCGGTGCCATCGAGATTTCGGCCACGGTCGACGAGGAATCCGGCGGTTTCGGCGGCGTCGCCCATCTGGCCAGGCTCGGCTATTTTTCCAAGCCGAAAGTCGACCACGTCATCATTCCGGAACCGCTGAACAAGGACCGCATCTGCCTTGGCCATCGCGGCGTCTGGTGGGCCGAGATCGAGACCAAGGGCGAGATCGCGCATGGCTCGATGCCGTTCCTCGGCGACAATGCGGTGCGCCACATGGGCGCCGTGCTGCAGGCCTTCGAGGACGAATTGTTCCCGGCGCTGGACCGCAAGGTGACGCGCATGCCCGTCGTACCCGAAGGCGCCAGGCGCTCGACCATGAACATCAACTCCATCCATGGCGGCCAGACCGAGGATTTCCGCCCCGGCCTGCCCTCGCCCAACGTGCCCGATTCCTGCCGGCTGACCATCGATCGGCGCTTCCTGCTCGAGGAGGACCTTGCCACGGTGAAGAGCGAGGTGACGGATATCCTGGAGCGGCTGAAGCGCGAGCGGACGAAGTTCGACTACGAGATCCGCGATCTGATGGAAGTGCTGCCGCTGATGACCGAGCGCGACGCACCTGTGGTGAAAGCCGTGGCACAAGGCATCATGGCGATCTTCGACCGCGAGCCCGACTATGTGATTTCGCCGGGCACCTACGACCAGAAGCACGTCGCCCGCATCGGCCACATCTATGACTGCATCGCCTATGGCCCCGGCATCCTCGACCTCGCCCACCGGCCCGACGAATGGGTCGGCATCGCCGACATGGTGGAATCGGCCAAGGTGATGGCGATCGGCCTCAACGTGCTGTTGAGGGGCACTGTCGCGGACTGATCCCGAGGGCAGGCAGACTATTTCTGGAAAAACATTCCGCCTGGCGTCGCCCGACAGCACGAAACGCAATTTACTCGACCTCGAAATCACGCTTCTATCCACCCGGTTTGAGCAGATGGGAGTTGCCCGATGAAATTGTGGAAGACCGTTCTCGCCGCCGCCGCCCTGGCACTCGCCACCGCCACCTCGGCCTTTGCCGCGCGTACCGATCTCGTCATCGGCATTCCGCTCGAACCCCCGCACCTTGACCCGACCGCGGGTGCTGCCGCGGCGATCGACGAAGTGCTCTACGCCAATGTGTTCGAAGGCCTGACCCGCATCGGCCCGAACGGCGAGGTGCTGCCCGATCTCGCAGAAAGCTGGAGCATTTCTGACGACGGCAAGGTCTACACGTTCAAGCTGCATACCGGAGTCAAATTCCATGACGGTGCCGACTTCAGCGCCGACGATGTGAAGTTCTCGCTCGACCGCGCCCGCGCCGACAATTCGGTCAACGCGCAGAAGGGCCTGTTCGCGGCGATCGACAAGGTCGACGTCGTCGATCCGGCGACCGTCAAGGTGACGCTGAAGAACCCGCAAGGCTCCTTCCTCTACAATATGGGCTGGGGCGACGCGGTGATCGTGTCGCCGAAATCGGCCGACACCAACAAGGAGAAGCCGATCGGCACCGGCCCGTTCAAATTCCAGGACTGGGTCAAGGGCTCGTCGATCACGCTGGTGAAATCGGACGCTTACTGGGGCGCGCCGGTCTCGCTCGACAAGGCCGAGTTCCGCATCGTCCCCGATGCCGCCGCCGCCGTTCCGGCCCTGCTTTCCGGCGACATCCAGGCCTTCCCTTTCTTCGATCCCGACAGCGTCGCCCAGGTCAAGGACGATCCGCGCTTCCATGTCGTGATCGGCTCGACCGAGGGCGAGACCATCCTGTCGATCAACAACAAGAAGCCGCCCTTCGACAAGGTCGAGGTCAGGCAGGCGATCTCCTACGCGCTCGACCGCAAGGCGATCATCGATGGCGCCTCGGCGGGGCTCGGCCAGCCGATCGGCTCGCACATGTCGCCCGCCCACAAAGA
>NZ_RZSG01000877.1:0-2355 GCF_003997725.1 Mesorhizobium sp. M4A.F.Ca.ET.050.02.1.1 | reverse complement strand
CACTTCCAGCGCGCGCGCTTCCGGCACCTTGATGTCGAAGGCGCAGGCCAGGTGCAGCGCCTCGAAATCCTCCATCCAGGAGAAGGAGACGTGATAGTCGGTCCAGCTTCCCGCCACCGAAATCGAAATCTCGTCGTCGCCGGCACGCTCGAACGACCAGTCATTGTTGTGCGCCACCTGCTCGATGACGTCCACCGGGTGGATTTCGCGGGAGAATTCGAGTTCGAGAAGTTCCATGGATGCTTCCTGTGTTCAGGGGAGCGCCGCACGCTCCGCGGGGCACACACGACGAACAATCTTGTCTAGAACTCGGACGGCCAGGACTTTCTCAAACGCAAAGACCCAGACCGAACCCCACCGCCCGGCGCATGATCCCTGCTTCGAATCATGCAACAAATTCAGTCTATTGATCGGGAGTCGCGTGACCAGCCCAATTTTTCGCACTGCGTCATTCGCATGTGGAAAGGCGCTGTCGCGATGATTCATGCAATGCCGGTAAGCGATTCACGGCAAAGCGCTTTTTCGGATTGTGCTTTGTGGAAAAGTTTAACGATTATTTTTTTGTTTTGGGCTTCGCCGCCGCCGCTGGTGCGGCCTGGCCGGTGAGTTCGGCAAGCCTGGCCTCGAGCGCCTCAATACGGGCGGCGAGCAGGACGTTGTCCTCCCTCGCCTTCACCGCCATCTCGCGCGCGGCCTCGAATTCCTCGCGCTGCACTACATCCATGGTATTCAGGATTCGCTCGGCCTGGCCCTTGAAGGCCGTCTCCACCTCGCGCCGCACGCCTTGCGCGGCGCCGGCGGCATCCGTCATCAGCTTGGCGAATTCATCGAGAATGCGGTTCGGTCCGGTCGACATGGCAAATCCTCGCTTGCTCGATTTGACGTAGTGGCGCGCGGCGCGGAATGCAAGCGCAGCCTTGCCTTGACCCTGCCAAAACCCTGCCGCATGGTCCGCGCCCGAAACCAGACCGCGCCCGGGAGACCCTGTTGAGCGAATATTTTCTGTTGCCGCTGACCTCCCTGCCCTTCCCCAACATCGATCCGGTCATCGTCCAGATCGGCCCGCTGGCGGTGCACTGGTACGGCGTCGGCTACATCGTCGGCATCCTCTTTGCCTGGTGGTACGCCAAGCGCCTGGTCACCAATGCAAGACTGTGGCCCGACGGCGCCTTGCCGATGAAGCCGGAAGATCTGGACGACTTCATCGTCTGGGCAGCGATCGGCGTCGTGGTCGGCGGGCGAACCGGCTATGTGCTGTTCTACGACCTGCCGCGCTACATCGCGCATCCGCTGGATATCGTCGCCGTCTGGCAGGGCGGCATGTCGTTTCACGGCGGCCTGCTCGGCGTCATCCTGGCGATGACCCTGTTTTCGCTCAAGCGCGGTATCCGCACGTGGACGTTGTTCGACGTCGTGTCGGCCGGCGTGCCGGTCGGGCTTGGCCTCGTGCGCGTCGCCAACTTCATCAACTCCGAGCTCTGGGGCCGGCCAACCGACGTGCCATGGGCGGTGGAGTTTCCCAATGGCGGACCGTTTTCGCGCCATCCGAGTCAGATCTATGAAGCCCTGCTCGAGGGCCTGGTGCTGTTCCTCGTGCTGCGCTTCCTCACCCATTCCAGGCTGAAGCTGAAGACGCCGCGCTTCGTCGGCGGCGCCTTCATCTGTGGCTATGGCCTGTCGCGCATCTTCGTCGAGTTCTTCCGCGAGCCCGACCAGCAGCTCGGCTATCTGCTTGGCACCAACTGGCTGACCATGGGCATGATCCTGTCGACGCCCATGGTGCTGGCCGGCATCTGGGCGATGGCCACCGCCAGGCCGGTGACGCAGACGCAACCGGCATGACGCGGCTGAAGACCCGCATCATCGATCTCATCGGCACGGTGGGGCCGATCCCCGTCAGCGAATACATGGCGCTGTGCCTTTTCGACCCCGAGGACGGTTACTACACCACGCGCGAGCCTTTCGGCGCCGCGGGCGACTTCGTCACCGCGCCGGAGATCAGCCAGATGTTCGGCGAGCTGGTCGCCGTCTGGCTCTACCAGGCCTGGCAGGCCGCTGGCCGGCCTCTGCCCGCCACCGTCGCCGAGATCGGCCCCGGCCGCGGCACGCTGATGCAGGACTTGCTGCGCACCTTCCTGCGCCTCGATCCCGCTTTCGCAGGCGGCGCCACCTTCGCCATGATCGAGGCAAGCCCGCGCCTGACCGAAATCCAGCAGCGGACGCTCACCCGCCAGCCGGTGAGACTCGACTGGCACGAATCCGTCGAAACGTTGCCGAAGGCGCCACTCTTCATCGTCGGCAACGAACTGTTCGACGCCGTGCCCATCCGCCAGTTCGTCCGCAGCGGTGCCGGCT
>NZ_RZSG01000876.1:0-2371 GCF_003997725.1 Mesorhizobium sp. M4A.F.Ca.ET.050.02.1.1 | reverse complement strand
GCTCGGGCTCGATCGTGCCGCCATAGCCCCTCTGGGCATGCCGGCGTTCGATCCAGCAATTGGTCAGGCCAAGTGCCCGGGATATGCCCATGTCGTGATGCTGGCTTTGCGCGACGTGCAGGATGTCGTCCTTGCTGTCGCCCCTTGAGGCGACGAAATCGAAGACCTTCTGGAAGAACGCCGGATCCGGTTTCTCCGTTCCGGTATCGTCGGCGGTGAAGGTGGCGAAGAAGGGCGATCCGAGCTGCTTCTCGAAATGGTCGAGGGCCCAGCGTCGGGCATTGGTCATGGCAATCAGCTTGTGCGATTTCGCGAGGTCCGCCAGCGCCGCCGCGCTGTCGGGGAAACCTTTCCAGACGCCGGCGGAATCGCGCAGGCGGACGCCGAATTTCTCGTCTGCCGGCAGGCCGAGCTGCGGCGCGATGACCATGTACACACGCACCAGATCGTCGGGAAACAGGCCGGCATCGGGCATGTAGCGGGCCTGCCGGTAAAGGGCCAGCGCGGCTTCGCCATCGATGGAGACGCCAGTCTCGGCGGCAATCCCGGCCAGGCAAGTCGTGATGCCGCCTTCGAAGTCGATCAGCGTGCCGACGACATCGAAGGTCATGTACTTGAATTCGCTGAAAGCCCTGGCCAAGAAACTAGCTCTCCTCTGCGCGATAGCGGATTGCATGGTGCTGAACAGAACAAAATTCCGTGCTGTCCTGGGCGTTGGCCTTTTTCGAAAGCCCATAAATCCGCGCTTTCTGGCCTTGTCTTATAGGCAGTCTGGCACTTCCCCCGCGCTGGATTCGCCGAAAAGGCGTGAGGGGGCGGCACAAAATTGCGAAATCGTCTGCCCCGGCGATATTTCGAGATACGAAAAATTCGTCGCCCGTCATGCCAGGGCCTGACGGACGTCGGGATCGTCCAGCGTCTGGTCGAGCGTGAGGCGCGTGCGCTCGATGATAGCGTCGACGTCGCCGTCGGTGCAGCAGAGCGGCGGCGCATAGCCGAGGACACCGTTGGCAAAGGCGCGGATGATGAGACCGTTGTCCCACGCCCTGTCGAAGACGCGCCGCGCCGGTATGGCCGACGCCGGAAGCGGTGTTTTCTTCGTCTTGTCGACCACCAGCTCGATCGCGGCCAGCATGCCGCGACCGCGCACATCACCGACGAGCGGGTGGTCGCGCAGGCTTGCCAATCCTATCATCAGGCGGGCACCGGCCTTGATGCCGTTCTCCAGAAGGCCGTCTTCATAGAGCTTCAACACCTCGAGCGCGACGGCGGCGCTGACGGGATGGGCCGAATAGGTGTAGCCGTGGCCGACCGCAGCGGCGCCCGCGCCGTCGGCGATGACGTCGTAGACATGATCGGCCATGAAGACGGCGCCCATCGGAACATAGCCGGAGGTCAGCCCCTTCGCGGTCGTCATGAAATCGGGAACGATGTGCTCGTCCGTGCAGGCGAACAGGGGCCCCGTGCGGCCGAAGCCGGTGATCACCTCGTCAGCGATGAACAGGATGCCGTACTGCCGGCAGAGCTCGCGTATCGCCTTGATCCAGCCCTTCGGTGGGACGATGACGCCGCCCGAGCCCTGGATCGGCTCGGCATAGAAGGCGGCAACCCGCTCCGGTCCGATCTCCTCGATCTTGGCCTTCAGCGCGGCGAGCGATGCCGCGGTGATCGCGTTGCCGTCCTCGCCTACCGGGTTGCGATAAGGGTAGGGCGAGGGGATCTTGTGCTGCCATTCGAAGGGAATGCCGAAACCGGCGTGAAAGGCGGGCAGCGCGGTCAGGCCAGCGCCGACCACCGATGAGCCGTGATAGCCGTGCTCGATGGAAATGAACTGGTCGCGTTTCGGCTCGCCCCTGGCATTCCAGTAGTAGCGGACGAAGCGGATGGTGCTGTCGACCGCGTCCGAGCCGCCGAGGGTGAAGAAGACGTGATTGAGATTCCCCGGAGCGCGCTCGGCCAGTTCCGAGGCGAGGCGAATGGCCGGCTCCGAGCCGAGGTCGAAATAGGCGGTGGCATAGGGCAGCTCGCGCATCTGCCGGGCCGCCGCCTCGACGATGCTGTCGTGGCCGTAGCCGGCATTGACGCACCACAAGCCGGCGAAGCCGTCAATCAACTGCCGGCCGGATGCTTCGGTCACGGTGGCGCCCTTGGCCGATTTCAGGACACGCACGCCGAGCGCCTCATGGCCGCGGTATGAGGAGACCGGATGGACGAGATGGGCGCGGTCGAGTTCAATCAGGGAATTGGCGAGCATTGTTGTCCTCCTAGCCGAGCGCCTGGTTGGCGAGGGCGTAAACTTTTGGCCTGGCCGGTTCCGACCTCGGCTTGGGCGGACGGTCCATGGCCACGCCGCCGCCGACATGGACGAGGC
>NZ_RZSG01000875.1:0-2377 GCF_003997725.1 Mesorhizobium sp. M4A.F.Ca.ET.050.02.1.1 | reverse complement strand
AGGCCTTCTACGAGGAAGACGAACCCAAGCTCACCAATGCCGTGCTTGATCGCGTATCGCGCCGGGTGCGCGGCGAGGGGCGCGGCAAGGATGCTTCATGACCGCCGCCGCTGCGGCCTTGGCCGCCGGAGCCGGAAGGGGGGCGCGCCGCACGGCGCTGCTGCTGGCAGCTGCCCAGGCGATCATCGGTTCGGCCGCCCCCATAGCCATTTCGCTTGGCGCGCTTGCCGGGCAGTACCTGCTTGGCCCCGACAAGTCGCTGGCGACGGCGCCAGTCACCGGTTTCAACATCGGTGTGGCTCTGGGCGCACTGCCGGCGGCGGCCATTATCCGCCAGCTCGGCCAGCGCGGCGGGTTCATGACCGGCACCGTCATCACCGCGCTCGGTGGGGTCGTCGCGACGCTGGCGCTGTTCCACCCGAATTTCTGGCTGTTCGCCTTCGGCCTGTTGGTGATCGGTGTCGGTGGCGCTTTCGTCCAACAGTTCCGTTTTGCCGCAGCAGACAACGCGCCGCCGGAGTTCAAGGCGCGCGCCATTTCGTTCGTGCTGGCCGGCGGCATCGTCACGGCCGTTCTCGGGCCGCAGATCGTGATCTTCACCCGCGAATCCTTCGCGCCCGTGATGTTCGCCGGCTCGTTCGCCTCTATCCTGGTGCTGTCGGCCGTCGGCGCCGTCATCCTATCGTTTCTGCGCATCGCGCCCAAGGCGGTCGGCGGCGCGGCGATCGATGACGGCGACGCCAGGCCGCTGTCGGAGATCGTCACCCAGCCGCGTTTCGTCGCGGCGCTGTTCTGCGCCGTCGGAAGCTATGCGCTGATGAGCTTCGTCATGACCGGCGCGCCGCTCGCCATGGTCGGTTGCGGTCTCTCCGCCGACGACGCCACGCTGGGCATTTCATGGCATGTGATGGCGATGTTCGGGCCGAGCTTCTTCACCGGCTCGCTGATCCATCGCTTCGGCGCCGAGCGCATTGTCGCCGCCGGCCTCGTGCTCTTGATCGGCTGCGCCGTGGTCGCCCTGTCGGGGCTGGCACTCTGGCAGTTCTGGACGGCGCTGATCCTGCTCGGCCTGGGCTGGAACTTCGGCTTCATCGGCGCCACCTCCATGGTCGCCGCCAGTTACCGGCCGTCGGAAAAGAGCAAGCTGCAGGGCTTCCACGATTTCGTCCTGTTCGGCTCGGTCGCCTTCGCGTCGCTGATGTCCGGCGCGGTCTACAACGCCTGGGGTTGGGCGATGCTGAACTGGCTGGTGTTCCCGGTCTGCGCGCTCTGCTTCGTCGCGCTCGGTGCGTTGAAGGTGACGAGCTTGCGTGCAGCCAACTGACTCGACAGCCATTCCGACAGTGTGGTCGCGCGTCAGTTCGAGCCTGACCTGATCTGCTCCGGTCTATTACCCAGCGTCATTTCAATCGATCTAAAAGGAGTATGGCGCTGGGCAGGTTTGCCATCGCCTTCGCCTTTTGGGCGAAAGCCGGGCAAAAACCGAACAATATCTTGACGTTCCCAGCCCTGTTTCGCATACAGCCCAGTCAAGGGGTGGATTCCGCCTGGCGGCGTGCATCCCCGTTCCAACGGCCCAGGGAGGGGTTCTTTTGGGCCATCAATCGAGGAAAATTCGGCAATGACCACCATTTACGCCGTCATCGCCTGCGGCCTGCTTTCAGTCCTTTACGCTATCTGGGCGACACGTTCGGTCCTGGCGTCCGATCAGGGCAATCAGCGCATGCAGGAAATCTCCGCGGCCATCCGCGAAGGCGCCCAGGCCTACCTGGCGCGCCAATACACCACCATCGCCGTCGTCGGCATCGTCGTGCTCCTGCTTGCCTGGTGGCTGCTGTCGATCACCTCGGCCATCGGCTTCCTGATCGGCGCGGTGCTCTCGGGCGCCGCCGGCTTTATCGGCATGCATGTTTCGGTGCGCGCCAATGTGCGAACCGCGCAGGCTGCCTCCAACAGCCTCGCCGCCGGCCTCGACATCGCCTTCAAGTCGGGCGCCATCACCGGCATGCTGGTGGCGGGTCTCGCCCTGCTCGGTGTCTCGATCTACTACTTCATCCTGACCGGTCCGATGGCTCTCCAGCCCAATGACCGCATCGTCATCGACGCGCTGGTTTCGCTCGGCTTCGGCGCCTCGCTGATCTCGATCTTCGCCCGTCTCGGCGGCGGCATCTTCACCAAGGGCGCCGACGTTGGCGGCGATCTCGTCGGCAAGGTCGAAGCCGGCATTCCCGAGGACGATCCGCGCAACCCCGCCACCATCGCCGACAATGTCGGCGACAATGTCGGCGACTGCGCCGGCATGGCCGCCGACTTGTTCGAGACCTATGCCGTCACCGTCGTCGCCACCATGGTTCTCGCCGCCATCTTCTTCGGCGGC
>NZ_RZSG01000874.1:0-2377 GCF_003997725.1 Mesorhizobium sp. M4A.F.Ca.ET.050.02.1.1 | reverse complement strand
ACATCAAGGAAATCGCCATCCGCATGGAAGGCGACGGCCCGAAGCGCATGGTCGTTCGCAAGCAGGGCCCGGGCGCCGTGCTGGCCGGCGACATCCAGACGGTCGGCGACGTCGAGATCCTCAACCCCGACCACGTCATCTGCACGCTGGACGAGGGTGCGGAGATCCGCATGGAGTTCACCGTCGACACCGGCAAGGGCTATGTGCCGGCCGAGCGCAACCGCGCCGAGGACGCGCCTATCGGCCTGATCCCGGTCGACAGCCTCTACTCGCCGGTCAAGAAGGTCTCCTACAAGGTCGAGAACACCCGCGAGGGCCAGGTCCTCGACTATGACAAGCTGACCATGACCATCGAGACCGACGGTTCGATCTCGGGCGAGGACGCGGTGGCTTTCGCCGCCCGCATTCTGCAGGACCAGCTCGGCCTGTTCGTCAACTTCGACGAGCCGCAGAAGGAAGTCGCGGCCGAAGCTGTCACCGAGCTCGCCTTCAACCCGGCGCTGCTCAAGAAGGTCGACGAGCTGGAGCTCTCGGTGCGTTCGGCCAACTGCCTGAAGAACGACAACATTGTCTATATCGGCGACCTGATCCAGAAGACCGAAGCCGAGATGCTGCGCACCCCGAACTTCGGCCGCAAGTCGCTGAACGAGATCAAGGAAGTCTTGGCGGCGATGGGCCTGCACCTCGGCATGGAAGTGCCGGACTGGCCGCCGGAAAACATCGAAGACCTCGCCAAGCGTTACGAAGACCAATATTGAGCATGAATTCCAAGGATCGGCGGCGTGAGCCGCTCGATCCGACGGTCATGCGGAAAACCATCAGAGGCCGTGGCCTCTTGAACAACTGAAGAAGGAAAAGAGCCATGCGCCACGGTTTCAAAGGCCGTCGCTTCGCCCGCAGCGTAAGCCACCGCAAGTCTATGTTCGCCAACCTCGCCGTGTCTCTGATCGAGCACGAGCAGATCGTCACCACCCTGCCGAAGGCGAAGGACCTGCGTCCGATCGTCGAGAAGCTGGTGACGCTCGGCAAACGCGGCGATCTGCATGCGCGCCGTCAGGTGATCGCCCAGATCGGCAATGAGGGCGTCGTCAAGCGCCTGTTCGAGACGATCGCGCCGCGCTACGCCTCCCGCAACGGCGGCTACCTGCGCATCATGAAGGCGGGCTTCCGCCACGGCGACAATGCCGCCATGGCGGTGATCGAGTTCGTCGACCGCGACACCTCGGCCAAGGGCGCCGGCGACCGCGCCCGCATCGAAGCTGAAGGTACCGAAGAGGAAGCCGCGGCCGCCTGAGGCCGGGCTTTTCGCACGTGTTCAAAGGGGCCCTGTGGGCCCCTTTTTGCATTCTGAAAGCGGCGCTCTACGTTTCAGACAATTTCGTCGGCCGAAGCGCATGCTTTTGCGCGACAATTATCGGATTTCGGTGCATTAGCCTTTCATTCTGCACAATCGTCGGGAGAATGGCGCCCGATTTGGAGGATTCGGAATGCACGTCAAACGGCTGTCCATTGTTCTGATTTCGGCCTTGCTGGCGTTCGCACCGGCGGCCAGGCAGGCACTGGCCGAGGACGCCACCAAGCCCGCTGATCCGGGCTTGTCCGACGTGCTGACCGATCTGCTGCATGGCGTTGAAGGCGAAAATGCCACCTCCGGGCCGGACAAGCGCGTGCCGTTCGGTCGCGAGGAGGTGCAGCTCTCGTTCGCGCCGCTGGTCAAGCAGACGGCGCCGGCCGTGGTCAACGTCTATGCCTCGCAGACGGCCAAGGTGACGTCGCCTTTCGAGGGCGATCCGTTCTTCGAGGAGTTCTTCGGGCGCGCGCAGCCGCGCGCGCAGTCCTCGCTCGGCTCCGGCGTACTGGTCGACCCGAGCGGCGTCATTGTCACCAATTACCACGTCATCAAGGATGCCGACGAGGTGAAGGTGGCGACCGCTGACGGTCGCGAGTTCGCCAGCAAGGTCATGCTCAAGGACGAGACACTCGATCTCGCCGTGCTCAAGATCTCGGCCGACAAGCCGTTCCCGGTGATCGCCATCGGCGATTCCGACGCGCTGGAGGTCGGCGACCTGGTGCTGGCCATCGGCAATCCGTTCGGCGTCGGACAGACCACCACCAGCGGCATCGTTTCGGCACTTGCCCGCAGCCATATCGGCGTCTCGGATTCGGGCTACTTCATCCAGACTGACGCCGCCATCAATCCCGGCAATTCCGGCGGCGCGCTGATCAACATGGGCGGTCAGCTGGTCGGCATCAACACGGCTATCTACAGCCGCAGCGGCGGCTCGATCGGCATCGGTTTTGCCATCCCCGCCAACATGGTGCGGGCTTTCGCTGACGCCGCCAAAGCCGGTCTCGATTTCTTCGAGCGGCCCTATAT
>NZ_RZSG01000873.1:0-2384 GCF_003997725.1 Mesorhizobium sp. M4A.F.Ca.ET.050.02.1.1 | reverse complement strand
CCCTCATGACCGCCAGATCTTCCTCAGTGCGCCGAACCGAAGCAAGTTCGGAGCAGTTGCGGTCGAAGACGTATCGCAGTTCCATCAGCATTTCGGGCGTCGAGCTTTGGAGGTAGAGCTTGAACATGGCCAGCGGCATCGCCGGGAGGCCCTCGTCCTTACGGATGTAATTGCCGAATCCGTGCCTCGTTTCGACGATTCCCGACACCGCGAGCGTTTTGATTGCTTCCCGGATTGGTGTCCGGCTGATTCCGAGTTGCTGGGCCAGTTCCTTCTCGTTGGGCAGTTTGTCCCCGGGTCCAAGGTTTCCATTAGCGATTTCGCCTGTAATGTAGTCCAGCGCAATCTCCAGCCTGCTTGGGATTTTCTTTGGATCAACAGACAGCATTCCTTGTCACGCTCCGTCGTCTTGAAGAAGGTACGAGGTCATACCGCGTTTTGCCTTTCGCGACAAACTCCGAACTGCGGAAGCCCGGATGACGAGGATTATTCGCTGATTTGTCCCAGCCGCTTCGAGGCTTTCGGATCGAACGGGAACATCAAACCCGCAGCAAGAAAGCCGCCGTCGACATTGAGTGTGTGTCCGGTGATGTAGGCTGCCTCATCGCTCGCCAAGAACACTGCGGCATCCGCGATTTCTGACGGCTCGCCATACCGGCGCTGCGGGACGAGTCGATGGTACGCTTCACGGGTTTCTACCGTGTGCATGACCTTCGACACCTCGGTGAGAATGGGGCCGGGCGCGATGTTGTTGACTGTGATGCCAGACTCCGCAAGCTCGACCGCCATCACCTTGGTGAGGAGTTCGACCCCGGCCTTCGACGCGCCATAAGCCGATCGCCCGACGCCTCCCTTTTGGCCGGACAGTGAGGCGATATTGATTATCCTTCCATATCCCTTCGCTGCCATAATCCGCGCGAACGCCTGTGCTACGAGGAATGTCCCGGTCAAGTTGATCCGAACGACGCGTTCGAATTCTTCCCTCGAGCTCTCGAGGAACAACGTGGTTGCACCGACGCCCGCGTTGTTGACCAAGATCTCGACCGCCCCAAACCGCTCGACTGTCTTCTCCACGATAGCCGTGATGTCCTCGTCGACAGAAATGTCGGCCCGAACCGCCAACGCCTTTTCGCCAAGGCGATCAGCGGCTGCGTTTGCCACGTCTGAATCGCGATCGACGATGACCACGTTCGCACCTTCGCGAATGTAAGCCTCAGCAACCGCGAGCCCGATCCCTCGTCCTGCCCCGGTTACCACGGCGGTCCGACCCGAGAGTCTCATTTTCAGTCCTCCTATGAAGATGTGACGTATAAGGTATGAGGTATGACCTTGACAGGGTTATGGGCTCCTCCTATGAGTCTTGTCAAGTGAACTCTGGTTCGGGGTGAGGAGGCAGATTTCCTCGGCCAGGGATGATGGGAGATTGGAATGCCTTCAGCTGCGAGACTGAAAGCCGTGTTTTATGGCGATGATTTCACAGGTTCGTCCGAGAACCTGGCGCAGTTCCATCGTAGCGGCGTAAAGGGTAAGCTCTATCTGGCGCGTCCCGCGATGGAAAAGGTTGTCGCCGATTCTCAATCCTACGATGTACTCGGTTTCGCGGGCACAGCCCGGGCGCTATCGGGAGTCGAACTCGACGCCGAGCTGGACAGCGCCTTCTCGATCATGGGGAGGCTGAGCAGCGCCTTCATTCAATACAAAATTTGCTCGACCTTCGACTCATCGCCGACGGTCGGAAACTACGGAGCTGTCCTCGATCGAGCCGCCATCCACTTCGGAGAACGTGACGTCCCCGTGCTTGCGGCCACACCCGACTTCGGACGCTACACCTGCTTCGGAAATCATTTCGCGCGCTTCGCCGACAGAATCGATCGGTTGGACCGTCATCCGAGCATGAACAGCCATCCCAAAACGCCGATGCACGAGGCGGATCTACGGATCCATCTAGCCGGGCAGACGGACAAGGAGTTCGTCAACGTCACGCTTCCCATGATCCGCAACCGGGCCAGCATGCACGAATGTGTTCTCAAGGCTTTCCAGGATGGAGCGGGTGTCATTTTCGACGGCGTTGAAAATGCCGACTTGGCCGCGGTCGCGGATTTGCTTTGGGCCAGGGCTTCAACGCTGCCGATTTTCGCGCTTGCAGCTCAAGGTCTCGCGCAGCAACTTGGCGCGCTCTGGGCTCGGTTGGGTCTCCTGTCCGGCTCCAAGCCCCTCAATACCGAAATCTCCGGCGTCGAGAAACTGCTCGTGTTGTCAGGCAGTTGCGCCCTTCAGACTGGTCGCCAGATCGCCGCCGCGGAAGCTGCAGGCTGGAGCATGGTTCACTTGGACGTGTCAAAGATCGCATCAGACGAGCAAAGTGCTGCGGCGGCCCGCGAAGC
>NZ_RZSG01000872.1:0-2385 GCF_003997725.1 Mesorhizobium sp. M4A.F.Ca.ET.050.02.1.1 | reverse complement strand
GACCTGCAACGGCGCCGTCATCAGGACGACGGCAGGTCTCGCCGAGGGCGGCGTGCTGCATCCGCTGCAGCGCGCCTTCCTCGATGCCTTCGCCACCCAATGCGGCTTCTGCACGCCGGGCATGATCATGGCCGCCAAGGTGTTGCTCGACCGCACGCCCAATCCCAGCCGCGAAGAGGTGGTCGAGGCGCTATCCGGCAACATCTGCCGCTGCACCGGCTATGAGCCGATCATCCAGGCCGTGCTCACCGCCGCGCGTTCCAATTCGCAGAACGTGGCCTGAGGGGACCAAAAGAATGGAACTGCGCAAGAGCTATTTCGCCGATCAGCGCAATGACGGCCTGCACGAGATCGGCCAGGGACGGCCGCGGCTCGATTCGCCCGGCCATGTCACCGGCAAGACCGCCTATTTCGCCGACCGCAATTTTCCGGGCATGCTGCATTTGAAGATGGTGCGCAGCCCGCACCATCACGCCCGCATCCGCGCGATCGACACCTCGGAAGCCGAGAAGCACCCGGGTGTGGTGAAGGTGCTGACGGCCAAGGACGTGCCGCACAATGTCTACACCATCCTGATCCTGATCCAGATCGGCCCCGAGGACGAAACAGTGCTCGCCGACGGCAAGGTGCGCTGGAAGGGCGAGGCGGTGGTGGCGGTGCTGGCCGAGACCGAGCGCGCGGCGCAGGAGGCAGCTGCCAAGGTCAAGGTCGACTACGAGGTGCTGCCGGCCGTCTTCGACATGGAGGAGGCGCTAAAGCCCGGCGCGCCGCTCGTCAACGAGTACCACGGCCAGAACCACTACCTGTATGACAGCGGCGAGTGCCGCAAGGTGCGCTTCGGCGATGTCGAGGCGGGCTTTGCCGAGGCCGACCACATCCTCGAGCAGACCTACCAGTCCTCGCCGATCGAGCATGCGCCGACCGAGACGACCGGCTGTGTCGTAGCGCCCGAGGGCAACGACCGCTTCACCTGCTACACCAACACGCAGGCGATGTTCTTCACCCTCGACAACGCCTCGATCATCCTGCAGATGCCCGGCAGCAAGCTCCATTTCGTCGGTGGCACGGTCGGCGGCGGCTTCGGCGGCAAGGTCGACGTCATCGTCGAGCCGATCGCCATCCTCGGCGCAAAGTTAACCGGACGACCGGTCTGTTTTATCTACAGCCGCGAGGAGGAGATGCAGATCTCGTCGCCCCGCGCTGCCGAGAAGGTCGTCATAAAGGACGGCGTCATGAAGGATGGCCGCATCGTTGCCCGCAAGGTCACCGGCTACACCGATGCCGGCGCGTACTCCCGCCATTCGCCCTATGGCGCTCAGAAGGGTGCGGCGCACTATCCCGGCCCCTACACGATCCCCAACGTCTGGATCGATACTTATTGCGTCTACACCAACCGCACCCCCTCCTCCGCCATGCGCGGCTTCGGCGTCACCATCGGCGACTTTGCGCTGGAGGTGCAGATGGACAAGCTGGCGCGGCTGATCGCCATGGACCCGCTCGAGTTCCGCTTCATCAATGCCTACCGCGACGGCGACATGAAGGCGCATCGCCAGCCGACCGAGGGCGCGGCGCTGATCGAGTGCATGCAGGAAGCCTCGCGCGCCGCCAACTGGCCGGTGGCGGAGAAATACATGGCGATCTCGTCCTACAGGAAGGGAGGCTGAGATGGCGATACGGCGCGGACGCGGCGTCGCCGCGATCAACTATCCGACCGGCATGAATCTCGGCGGCGACCCGACCCAGGCGCTGGTTCATTCGACCCCGACCGGCAATTTTATGGTCACCCTTTCCAGCGTCGATCTCGGCCAGGGCATGAAACAGATCATGGCGCAGATCTGCGCCGAGACCATCGGCGTGCCGACCGACCGCGTCATCGTCGACACCGCCGATACCGACACCGGGCCGCACTGCATGGGCACCTTCGCCTCGCGCGGCACGCACCGCGCCGGCAACGCCGTCATCCAGGCTGCGAGGGAAGCTCGCCAGGTGATGCTGGAAGTGGCGGCGGAAGAGCTGGAAGTCAACGCCTCGGACCTCGAAACCGACGGCCAAGGCAACGTATTGGTGAAGGGCGCGCCGCAGAAATCGATTTCGATCTTCGACGTTGCGCTGTCGGCGCATTTCAAGCGCGGCCGCTCGATCTCTGGGCGCGGCATGTTCTTGATCCCGCGCTCCTATCCGGAGAAGGAGACCGGCGCGATGAAGCCGTCGACCTGCTACGCGCATGCCTGCACGGTGGCCGAGGTCGAGGTCGACGACGAGACGGGCGAAGTGACGGTGCTCAACGTCAAGAACGTCTTCGAGATCGGCCGCGCCCTGAACCCGAAGATGGTCGAGCAGCAGCTCGTCGGTGGTTCCTGGATGGGCATCAGCCATGCCCTCTAC
>NZ_RZSG01000871.1:0-2388 GCF_003997725.1 Mesorhizobium sp. M4A.F.Ca.ET.050.02.1.1 | reverse complement strand
GCTTCAGCTTGCCGGGATACCAGTTGATGTCGCCGACGGCGAAGATGCCGGAGACCGAGGTCTGGAATTTCTCCGTGTCGACCGGGATCAGGTTCTCATGCAGGTTGAGTCCCCACTCCGCGATCGGCCCGAGCTTCATGGTCAGGCCGAAGAAGGGCAGCATGCGAGTGCATGGCACCTCGATGTCGCCGTCAGGTCCCTTGATGGTCGCCGATGAGAGCTGGCCGTCGGCGCCGGTCAGGCCGCTCACCTGGCCGACCTGGAAATCCAGCTGCTTCATCTCCTGCATGGCGTACATCTTGTTGACGCTGTCGGGTGCGGCCCGGAACTCCGGACGGCGGTGGACCAGCGTCACGCTCCTTGCCACCGGCTGCAGGTTCAGCGTCCAGTCGAGCGCCGAATCGCCGCCGCCGACGATGACGAGGTCATGGCCGCGGAAATCCTCCATGCGGCGCACGGAATAGAAGACGCTCTTGCCTTCATAGGCTTCGATGCCAGGAATGGGCGGCCGCTTGGGCTGGAACGAGCCGCCGCCGGCGGCGATCACCACCACCTTGGCCTCGAACAGCTCGTCCTCGTCGGTGGTGACGCGGAAGCTGCCGTCTTCCAGCTTCTCCAGGCTGGAGACCATGCGATTGTAGGTGAATTCCGGCTTGAACGGGTGGATCTGCTCGAGCAGCTTATCGACCAGGCCCTGAGCCGTGATCAACGGCCAGCCGGGAATGTCGTAGATCGGTTTTTCCGGATAGAGCTCCGCGCACTGGCCGCCGGGCCGGTCGAGGATGTCGATCAGATGGCACTTCATGTCGAAGAGGCCAAGCTCGAACACGGCGAACAGGCCTACAGGCCCAGCCCCGACGATGAGTACGTCCGTCTTGATCGTGTCACTCATGCGATACGCCTTGTTGCCAATCCGGGGCGAGACTGCATGAGCAACGGCCTGCTGCCAAGCGGCCAAGGCAAAATTTGGCTGGCCGAGGGTCAGCCCTGGCGGGCCGGCACGCGCACGACCAACCCGTCGAGGGCGTCGCGCACCTTGATCTGGCAGGACAGGCGCGAGTTCGGCTGGACGTCATAGGCGAAGTCCAGCATGTCCTCCTCCATCGCCTCCGGCTCGCCGACTTCCGCCGTCCAGGACTCTTCGACATAGACATGGCAGGTTGCGCAGGCGCAGGCGCCGCCGCACTCGGCCTCTATCCCCGGGACGGCGTTGCGGATGGCGTTCTCCATCACGGTCGAGCCGTTTTCGGCATCCATGTCGAACTGTGTGCCGTCATTGGCAATGAAGGTCAGCTTGGTCATTTGTCACCTGAAGGGGAGTTCCAGCCGAGATAATCACTCCGGCGGACAAGTCAACTGCGGCGCGAAAACGCCGCGCCGTGACGTTTTTTCGGAAATCCGGCCAAAGCGCGTCCGGCGGGCGCCGCGCTTAGGTTGTTGTTTCGCGCATGTCGCCATCCCGGGACCGCCGCACACTTTTGAGCGATTGTCCTAGCGGCTGATGGCGGCAATGAAATCGCGCACTTCCTCGATTAGCACGCCGAGCCGCTTGAGGGTCTTGATGTCTTCGGGCTGGCCTTCGAGGGCCGCGGCGCAATCGGCGATTGCAAACGCACCCACCCCGCGCGCCGAGCCCTTCAGCCCATGCGCCAGGAGCAGCCTCTCCTTGACGTCCGCGTCGAGGATCTTGTCGCGCACGGCAAGCGCCTGCTGTACGAACAGCGCCAGCACCTCCTGCTCAAGGGCGCGATCGCCCATCGTCTGGCGCGAAAGATGCGCGAGATCCACAGGTCGTGACTGGGCCGTTCCCGACACGTCGCCGCCGGGCATGGAAAAGGCAATGCCGCTTTCGCCGCGCATGGATATTGCAGCTCCTAGGTGTCTGACTGCCTGGAAAACTAGGCGAATCCCGTAGCAAACGGGTTAATGATTGGTCTGAAAAAATGTTGACAGGGAGGCGCCGAAATCACGTCTCCGTTAACCCTATATTTAAAGTTTTACGTATCGCCCAGAATGCAGGTTTTCTTTACCCCTGTGTGTCATTACGATACGAGGGTCCATTTTCAGCCTCCTGCGTGGGATAAGACAAGCCAGAATCTCGGGCCAAAATCATAAGTTCCTCGGCAGCTAGTACAGGGTAGCGAAGGCATGGCGAAGAAACCAACGACACGAACTCTCGACAGCGACGTAGCCAAGGAACTCGAACGGGCGCTCGACCTGGATTTGAGCGTAGAGGGAGATGGCGACGGCGGCCTCGATATGGCGGCGTCGATGGAAGACCTGGAAGCGCAGATTTCAGCCGCGGCTGACGAGCTGGCGCGCGAAGGGCGCAGCCAGAAGGAGGAGCCGGCGGTCGTTCAGAACCAGAACGCAAAACCAGCACAGAAC
>NZ_RZSG01000870.1:0-2389 GCF_003997725.1 Mesorhizobium sp. M4A.F.Ca.ET.050.02.1.1 | reverse complement strand
ATCTACGGCACAGCTGCAAAATCTCAATTTCAGACCGCTTTTAAGCCGCGATTCAGCGGTTAGGGCGATCATCGCGGAAATGTCAATTCTTGTTTCGCACGTGCGAACAGCCCATAAATGGGTGAGATGAAGCCGTATCCCAAATATTTCGAGAAAATCCGCATCCGGCCGGAAAAGGACGCGGAGCTGAAGTCGCGCGCACCGATCTGCCAGTGGGACGGCTGCAAGGAGGCCGGCACCCATCGCGCGCCGGTCGGGCGGCTGAAGGAGGGCGAGTATTTCCGCTTCTGCTTCGAGCATGTGCGCGAGTACAACAAGGGCTTCAACTACTTCTCGGGCGTGCCGGACACCGAGGTCGCCCGCTTCCAGAAAGAGGCACTGACCGGACACCGGCCGACCTGGCGCATGGGAGCCAATGGCGGCGGGATGCGCTCGGCGCCCGATTTCGCCCAGCAGCGCTCCGGCCGCGCCGGCTACTACAACCGCATGCGCGACCCCTTCAACCTATTCAACGGGCCCAAGGATCCGCGCGAGGCGCGCGAGCGCAAGGCCAAGCCCCTTGAGGCCAAGGCACTGGAAACTCTTGGCCTTGATACAAAGGCGACTGGCAAGGATATCAAGGCGCGCTATAAGGAACTGGTTAAGCGTCACCATCCGGATGCGAATGGCGGCGACAGGGGTTCGGAAGACCGGTTCCGCGATGTGCTCCAGGCCTATCGCGTGCTCAAGCAGGCAGGATTGTGCTGAGCGGCCCTACGGTTCGTGTCGTTTTCCAACTTTCACAAGGTTGGAAAAGGCTCTAAGACCGCCCCCGGACAAAATCGATTGCCGGCGAAATCAGCCATTTCGCCCGTGGAGACGTGGATAGAGATGAACAAGGTCGACCGCGACATCGCCAACCTGCCCGACACGACAGTGTCGGTGAAGGACAAATTCGGCTTCGATTCCAAGATGGTGGTGCCGGCCTATTCGGTTTCTTCGGAGCACGTTCCGGACGTCGATCCCGACTATTTGTTCGACAAGAACACGACGATGGCGATCCTCGCCGGATTTGCCTACAACCGCCGGGTCATGGTGTCTGGCTATCACGGCACCGGCAAGTCGACCCATATCGAGCAGGTCGCCGCGCGCCTCAACTGGCCCTGCGTGCGCGTCAACCTCGACAGTCATGTCAGCCGTATCGACCTCGTCGGCAAGGACGCCATCGTCGTCAAGGACGGGCTGCAGGTCACCGAATTCCGCGACGGCATCCTGCCCTGGGCCTATCAGCACAATGTCGCGCTCTGCTTCGACGAGTACGACGCCGGCCGTCCGGACGTGATGTTCGTCATCCAGCGCGTGCTGGAATCTTCGGGCCGCCTGACGCTGCTCGACCAGAGCCGGGTCATCCGCCCGCATCCGGCCTTCCGGCTGTTCGCCACCGCCAACACGGTCGGCCTGGGCGACACCACCGGCCTCTATCACGGCACGCAGCAGATCAACCAGGCGCAGATGGACCGCTGGTCGATCGTCACCACGCTGAACTATTTGCCGCACGACAATGAGGTGAACATCGTGCTGGCCAAGGCCAAGCACTATCGCGACAGCAAGGGCAAGGATATCGTCAACAAGATGGTGCGGGTCGCCGACATGACGCGCTCGGCCTTCATCAACGGCGACCTTTCGACCGTGATGAGCCCGCGTACCGTCATCACCTGGGCAGAAAACGCCGAGATCTTCGGCGATATCGGCATGGCGTTCCGGCTCACCTTTCTCAACAAGTGCGACGAGCTGGAGCGATCGGTGGTCGCCGAATTCTACCAGCGCGCCTTCGGCGAAGATTTGCCCGAATCCGCCGCCAACGTGGTGCTGGGGTAGCGCTGACCTCATGGAAGCGGCGTGCCGGACATTTCTGTGGAGCATCCCGGTACTCTGTTTGTCGATCTGTCAGGCAGCCATGGCTCAGACCGCACCATTTACACCGGGCCAGATTTGGACTTATCACGGAGCAGCGCCCGCTTCCTCGCGAGTAATTGTAGGTGCGGCTGACACTTTTGCGGGAAAAGGCCAGCCGATCGTTTCGATCTCCGTCACCGACGTGCCGATACCGACCAATGAAAAGGAGATGCAGACTGTGGCTCATTTGCCCGTTGCTGCCGATGCGCTGCGGGCGAGTGTCGTTGAGCTTGAGGGCACGGGGTCTGTTCCAGATGGTTTTGAGAGTGGATACCGTCAGTGGCGACAGACTTATGACTCCGGAAAAGCAGGCTATTTCACAATTTCGGTTGAGGGAATTGTCCGGATACTCCGCACTCAATTTGACCAACGGACAACAGGCCAGCAGCCGGAAATGAAATAGAGACGTATTATGGCGGGTCCGGGCGACAACACGCGCAACAAGCCGAAGAAC
>NZ_RZSG01000086.1:0-13029 GCF_003997725.1 Mesorhizobium sp. M4A.F.Ca.ET.050.02.1.1 | reverse complement strand
TCGCCGGCCGGCACCTGGTCGGGCTCGGGCCCAAGCGGATCGGCGTCATCGGCGGCCCGCGCGATTCGAGCTCCAGCCCGGCCCGCCTGCGCGGCTTCACCCGGGCGCTGGGGGAAGCAGGCGTCGACCTGCCTGCCTCAGCAGTGGTCGATTCTGATTATCATTTCGCCGGCGGCCGGCTGGCTATGGAGCGGCTGCTAACGCAGGCGCCCGACATCACGGCGGTATTCGCCTGCAACGACCTGATGGCCATGGGCGCCATCACCGCGCTGCGTTCGCGCGGATTGCGCGTTCCCGACGACATGTCGCTGGTCGGCTTCGACGACATCCCCTACGCCGTCACCACCTGGCCGCCGTTGACGACGATCGCGCAGCCGGTGGAGAAGATCGGAACGCGGGCAGTGAGCCTGCTGCTGGAACGTCTCGGCGAGCCGGCCGCGCCGTCGCGACGGGAAGTCCTGACGCCTGTCCTCGTCGAACGCGAAAGCTGCGCGCCGTTGCGCGGGTAGCGCGTAATCTCCCCCCTTGAGGGGGAGATGTCGCCGAAGGCGACAGAGGGGGTCGCTGCGCATGAAGCGCCAACCTCCATCTGCACAAGCAGGCCGAGCCCAGTCGAACCGACCCCCTCTGGCCTGCCGGCCATCTCCCCCTCAAGGGGGGAGATACGTGCTCATTCCCTCAAGCCGCCGGCTGCAAACCTGCCCTCAAAAGCATGCCGAACAGGTCGCGCGGCTCGTCGGGATCGGCGAGCAGGTCTAGCTCCTCATAGAGGCCGGTGGCCTGCAACTGGTCGCGAACATAGCGCAGCGCGGAAAAATCCTCCGTTGCGAAGCCGACGGAATCGAACAGCGTGACCTGCTCCGGCGCCCTGCGGCCTTGCGCCTTGCCGGTCATCACCTGCCACAGCTCGGTCACCGGATGGTCGGCGTCGAGCTGCTGGATTTCGCCCTCGATGCGCGTCTGCGGCGGAAACTCGACGAAGATGTCGGAGCGCAACAGGATGTCGCGATGCAGTTCCGTCTTGCCGGGGCAGTCGCCGCCGACGGCGTTGATGTGGACGCCGGAGCCGACCATGTTGTCGGTGAGAATGGTGGCGTACTGCTTGTCGGCGGTCACCGTGGTGATGATGTCGACACCTTCCACCGCATCCTGCCCGGTGGCGCAGATGGTGATGTCAAAACCCTTGCCGGCAAGGTTGCGGGCGCATTTTTCCGAAGCCTGGCGATCGATGTCGTAGAGCCGCAGCCTGTCGATGCCGAGCAGCGCCTTGAAGGCGATGGCCTGGAATTCGGACTGGGCGCCGTTGCCGATGATGGCCATGGCGCGCGAACCCTTCGGCGCCAGATATTTGGCCGCGACGGCGGAAGTGGCGGCGGTGCGCAGCGCCGTCAGGATGGTCATCTCGGTCAGCAGCATCGGATAGCCGGAGCCGACATCGGCCAGCACGCCGAAGGCGGTGACCGTCTGGCGGCCCTCGCGCATGTTCTTCGGATGGCCGTTGACGTATTTGAAGCCGTACATCTTGCCGTCGCTGGTCGGCATCAGCTCGATGACGCCGTCATGGCTGTGCGAGGCGATGCGCGGCGTCTTGTCGAACAGCTCCCAGCGGCGGAAATCCTCCTCGATATAGGCGGCGAGCTCGGTGAGAAAGCGCTCGACGCCGATGGCGAGCACCAGCTTCATCATGCGGTCGACGCTGACGAAGGGGACAATGGCAAGGCGGGACGGTTGGGTCATGATCAGAGGCTTCCGGAATGGCTGCGGGTCGGGCGGTCCATGATGCGACGGCCCATCAGGCTGGCGGTGAGGTCGACCATCAGGGTGGCGGTCCGGCCGCGCTCGTCGAGGAACGGGTTGAGCTCGACCAGGTCGAGGCTGGAAACCAGCCCGCTGTCGGACAGCATCTCCATCACCAGATGCGCCTCGCGGAAGGTGGCGCCACCGGGCACGGTGGTGCCGACGGCCGGCGCGATCGACGGGTCGAGGAAATCGACATCGAGGCTGACATGCAGCAGGCCGTTTTCCTGCTCGACCTTGGCCAGGAAGGCGCGCAGCAAAGGCGCAATGCCATGCTCGTCGATAGTGCGCATGTCATGCACGGTGACGCCCGCCTCGTTCAGCGCGCGGCGCTCGGCCGGATCGACGCTGCGCAGGCCCATGGCGCAGATGCGGGCAGGATCGACCGCTTGCGGCAGGTCGGGAAAGTAGCCGTTGAAGCCGGGGCGACCGCTGGCATAGGCGAGCGGCACGCCATGCAGATTGCCGCTGGTGGTGGTGTCGAGGGTGTGAAAATCCGGATGCGCGTCGAGCCACAGCACGAAGAGCGGCCGGCCAAGCTCCGCGGCCCGGCGGGCGACACCGGATACGGTGCCGGCGGAGATCGAATGGTCGCCACCAAGGAAGATCGGCATGGCTTCCCGGGAAGCCGCGTAAGCGGTCTCGGCGATCGCCGCCGTCCAGGCGGAAATCTCCGGCAGCGCTTTCAGCGCGAGATTGCCGTGAACGACGGCGCGTCCCTCAGCCTTCTCTACAGTGCCCCAGTCCTCGACCTGGTGGCCGAGTTCCGCCAGCACCGAGACCAGCCCGGCCGTGCGCAACGCGCTCGGCCCCATCTCGCATCCCATCCTGCCCGCACCGTCCTGCACCGGCGCGCCAACGATCCTGCAGCGCATGATTCTTTCCGTCCTTGCGATTGATCGCAGGAGTGAACCATCATCCGGTGGCGGATTGAACAGGCGAAATTGGCATTTCGAAAAGGCTGATCTATCATATTGGACATATAGTTTGATCGAAATGGAAAATCATGGATACGCTTGACGAAAGGCTGGTGACGCTGCTGAGGCACGATGCGCGGCGCAGCGTCTCCGATCTCGCGGTCGACCTCGGCGTTTCGCGCGCGACGGTGCGATCGCGCATGGAGCGGCTGGAGAAAGCGGGCGAGATCATCGGCTACACGGTGGTGCTGCGCGCCGACGCGGTCGACCAGCGCATGCGCGGCGTCATGATGATCGAGATCGAGGGCCACGCAGCGGACCGTGTGATCAGGGCGCTGGGCGGCTTCCCCGAGGTTTCCACCATCCACACCACCAACGGCCGCTGGGACCTGGTGGTCGAACTCGGAACCGCGTCGCTCACCGATTTCGACGCCGTGCTGCGGCGGATACGGCTGATCCCCGGCATAACGGGGAGCGAAACCAGCCTGCTGCTGGCGACACCGAGGACGACGCGGGCGCGGCTGGCGTAGGTCGAAGCAAAAGCCGCAACGCCGACACCGAGGCGTCAGTCCCCAGAAAGCGAAAAGGCCGCGGGCCTTGGAACTAAATCAAAAGCAGCGGCTGGTCGGCTGGCGAACCGGCGCCGCAGCTTAGATCGCGGGCATCGGGAGCCAGGAGACGGGCTGGTGCGAACCGTGGCTTGTAATGACAAAGCAGGGTCGATAAAGCGCGAAACACGGGAATGCCGAATTCCGCGCGTGTCATTTCGGCAAACCACAAATCGATTCCTCTGTGCGCCAAGGCGTTGAGTACGTCTGACAGGTCACGCTCGCCCGCAGGAGGAGATCGATTTGGCGCGACCTGTTGGATCGAGGCCATGTTCAGAGGTGGGGTCGTCATTGAGACTTTCTCTCGCCATCGCCGCCAACCGCCAGCATTGTCACCAAGCGCTCGCGCAGCCCCGAGCGAAATTTCCATCTGAAGCATTTCCGTCAACGCGGCCGTGGCTGCCAATTGGAGGCTTTGGCCAGCAGAAAAGCCTAGCGAGACGTCCTTGCCGTCCGGTTCTGCTGAAGCGGCGGCCACCACCGGGATGTCGATATCAGAGGTGATATCGAAGAGCCAGGTTCGACGTCCGCGATGCAATAGCCAGTCGACAAGCGTATCGATGCCGATGAGACAGGACAAATCAATGATTTGGCGCTGCCTTCTTCCATACCACCATCTACCGGTAGCATCCCTCTCAACCAGTTCCAGGATGGCCGCCAGTTTCGCAGCGTCCGCGGTGGTCCCTGCCGCGCACCCATTGCTGTCGCCGATCGCTACCGCGGCCTCATCGCCGGCCTCTCGACGTCCTATGAAGGCGAAGTCTGCGGGTATGAACGCCCCATCGCCGCCAAATGCATCCTCAACCCTAAGCCAATCCAGCACCGCAGATTGATGCCGGATCGGAGGTCGCCAGTCGAAGCCGGTGTTTTCTCTATTCCACGCAGCGCGGGCTACGATCTGATCTGGACTGAAGCCATTCAGGCTTTCAGGTGCGATTGCCGCCGGTCCGATCTCGTCGGCCGTAGCGGTGATCACCGGCTCGTCACCCCACGAGCAGCAACTGAAGAGTTCCGCTGCCTCGCCGAGGCAACTCGCCCGGCAGTCGTCGATGCTCAATCCGCGACCGCTGGCCAGTCTGCCTGTTTCTGGCATTGCTGCGCGAGGCATCATTGGCAATTGCAACAAGGCATCATTCGGGATCGCGATCGCGAAGTGAACCGGAACATCCGTCACAGGCAAGTCAATCACGTTGAACAGTTCGCCGACCCTGGCGTGTTCGCAACCATTCATGAAAGCATTTGTCATGAGTGTCGTTGTGCCGTCGACTAAGCCCGCGTTGGAGAGCAGAATAGCACATTCGACAGGGCAGGCAGCGGGCGGCCATGCAAGCGCGATCGGAGCGAGCGGCACTTAGAACAATTCTGTTTGCGGATCTGGCTCAATATAGCCGGCTGACCGCCGCCGATGAACTTGGAACCCTGGATCTCGTTTCGCTCTGTTTCCAACTCTTTCAAACCCATTGCGAGGAATTCGGCGCAGAGTTCATAAAGACGACCGGCGATGGGGTCCTGATCTTGTTTGACGGTGTATCGAGCGCCATCGACTACGCCATTTTCATGCAGGGTACCCTGGCCGATCTCCTGGACAAGAGACCGTTTTACAGTCGGTTCCGGATCGGACTGCATATTGGAGAGGTTCATCGTCGTGACGGCGATGTGTTCGGCCATGCAATAAACGTTGCTGCCCGGGTACAGACGATGGCCGAGCCGGGCGGCGTGTGCGTAACGCAAGACGTCTATTGGGCGGCCCGCAACACCGCGCGGTGGCGGTTTCGTTTCGCCGGGCGGCCCGCCTTGAAGAATATGCCCGAGCCGCTGGCGCTCTACTATGTGGTTGCTTCCAACGTTGCTGATGTCCCAGACAACGGCCATCAGCGGCTGATTTCGGTCATCGATGGGCTGGGCCTTTTCCGGGAAGATGGCGAAGCAATCGCATTGCGTTCCCCGAAAGCGCAGGCGCTGATCGGTTACCTTGCACTGTCCAGCAACTATCAGGAGGTGCATGACCGGCTGGCTACCTTAATTTGGCCAGAACGAAGCCAGGTAGCCGCTCGGCGCGCAATGGCGAATTGCCTGCAGATCGCGGAAAAATCAATTGCGGGCGACTCGGCGGCGGGAATTCTCAGGCGCGGAAATATTATCGGGTTAAGCCCCTCGCGCATAAGCGTCGATGTCGTTCGCATGTTGAAGGATCTTGGAGAGGGCAAGATCGACGACCTGCTCCTCAAACGATCGGATTGGTCTGAGGCGATCTTATTTGGCCTGGAAGGCACCAGCGACCTGTTCAGCGCGTGGCTAAGCGTGACCAGGCACAATTGGCGTGACCACGCATTGGAGGCCTTAGAGGCCATGCTGGAACGCTTCGAGATGTCCGAACCTGCAATGCGCAGGGCGGCAAATGCCCTATTGGTGCTCGAGCCTAGCCATGAGCGCGCTGCACGCTGTCTTATCCGCCACCATGCCGAATTGCACAACGTCGCCGCCGCAATGCGGGTTTACGAAACCCTGCGCGCATTTCTGCGTGAGCGATATCAGCTGGCGCCAAGCGTGGAAACGACAGCTTTGGCGGAAGCGCTGAAAGCTCCAGAACCGCTGTTGTCTCAGAACAAAAAGGCACGTCGGCCTGGTGGACCAGCGCCAACGCTCGCGGTTGGAAAGTTCGAGGCTCGACCCAAGAGAATCTCTCCCCTGGTCTGGGGGTTCCGCTCCGAATTAGTCGCCAACTTGTCCAAATTTCGGGAGTTCACAGTTATCGAGTTGAAGGATGGCGCGATCGAGGGTCCTGACACGGACTATCTGCTGACGGCCCAATGCGTGGACAGCCAGGATGATATGCAGTTGGTGGTCTCGGTCAGCGATCCCGGTACGAACCATGTCATTTGGAGCGAGGCATTTAGATTCTCGCTTGGAAACTGGCTGTCCTTGCAGAAGCAGGTGGTCGGAAAGATCGCTTCAACTCTGGAGGTTTACCTCTCGCATGACAGGCTGTCACGCCAGGTTAGAGGACTCCCGCAAGATCTCGGTGTTTATGATGCCTGGTTGCGCGGCGAGGATCTACTGACTCGCTGGACACCAGACGCCGACGACGAAGCCGAACGGCTATTCGAAGGCGCGATCGTTGCTGACCAGAATTTCGCTCCGGCCTACGCCAGTTTGGCCAGCATCCACAATGCGCGGCAATTCATTCGACCGGGGATTGCGGCAGATCCTTCGATAACGAAGCGGGCTGCCGAACTGGCGCAGCGCGCTGTCGCCCTCGATCCACTCGACGCGCGCAATCATTTGGTCGTTGCGTGGTCAACGGCGATGACTCGACATTTCGAACAGTCGGAAGTGCACTACGAACTAGCCGCTGAACTTAACCCCAACAGTCCAAAAACGTTGGTGTCGGCTGCTCTGGGTATGGCGTTCATGGGCCGCGTCGGTCCAGCTACTCAGTTCTTGGAGCGTGCAATGGATTTGACATCCATGTTTTTGGACTACCAGTGGTCACACATCTCGGTAATCCGCTATTTTGCCGGAGACTTCGAAGGCGCAATCGCGGCGGCCGATCGGTCCAGAAACGCAATAGTCGACACCGCCGGCTGGAAGACTGCCGCCCTGTGCAGGCTGGGAAGAACAGATGAAGCTCGCGCGGCGCTGATGCAATTGCAGG
The DNA here is from genome assembly GCF_003997725.1 of Mesorhizobium sp. M4A.F.Ca.ET.050.02.1.1. Taxonomy (NCBI): domain Bacteria; kingdom Pseudomonadati; phylum Pseudomonadota; class Alphaproteobacteria; order Hyphomicrobiales; family Phyllobacteriaceae; genus Mesorhizobium; species Mesorhizobium sp. M4A.F.Ca.ET.050.02.1.1. The sequence continues at coordinate 6,052 of NZ_RZSG01000086.1, read as the reverse complement.
AGTCCGTTGCCGCAGCCTGGGCAGGACCTGCACCACCGACTTTGAAGGACATCTTGGACTGGTTTCTAGGCGCCTTCCCAATCAAGCGGGACGAGGATCGGCGTGATCTGGTGCAATTGATCGAGGTATGATTCCCGAACCCAATTATCTGCAGCGCCGCAGCATGATGGTTCCGAACAGATACTTCCTTACGTCGTCAGAGACGACCCCGCCTACATCGGTTATTACTTTGTCCAGGTATGACCCATTGGCAAGGATCACTGGATCTCTTGGGGCCGTAAGCCGCATGTTTTCGTTCCCGTTGCTGTCCGGCTTGTCCCTTTTTGCCTCTATTTTTAATTTTATGTAATTTCCGTTTACATTATACTTGTATTGTCCATGGCTCGGTGGATTTCCATTGTTGGTGTCTATTTCTAGAGTGTATTCTACACCGTTACTATGCGTGTATTTGCTCTTGTAAAGAGCAGCACCTGTGGAATCCTTTTCCGTGATGAGGTCATCCAGCGTCTTGATAAGGATCACGTCCGCGTCATTGTTGGGGTTTTGAGTGGCGGAGGCTATTCGATCTCCGGCCTCCTTCATTCCCTGGAACCTGTTCTCTGCGCCTTGAACCATTTTGTATACGACTATCGACGCCATGGCCTTCTCCTCCTAGCTGGCTTTCTGTTGGGTTGCGATAAGGTCGTGTAGGGCAAAGGGGCAATCGTCCGGTCCGAAAGGGCCACGTCCGCGTCCGCCGAGTTCGGACTTGGGCTCGAAGCAAACCCGGTTGTGGGCATCAACAATGCCATTTGGAGTGGCCTGTATGGCGGCATGGATCGTTTCCATGACGATGCGGCTGGCAAGCGGTCCCAGCCGCTGGCCGCCCTGAAAATGCTCCGCCTCGCGAATTGTATAAAACCACAATGGCGTCCGCTCGCGCAGCCGCTCCCCGTAGGAAATCCCCGCGTTGAGGCACTTGCTCACCAAGCAGGTCGTTTGGTGATCGATCTGCCAGTTCTCGAGAACCGCGAGGTCTGGTCTCCCCTGGAGACTTCTGGCGACACGAGCCGCCACGTCCTGTGCGTTCGGGATGAGCACGGTCCGCCCCCGCACAAGTGTGCGGGCCGCCAGATTGGCCGTACTTGCGATTTCACAGCCAGGCTCGGTCGGGAACATCCAATCTGGCAGTCGAAATAGCTTCTGCGCCAGGTGAGTATCAATCCGGGCCGCCTCTATCGGCGCGTTCTGCCCTCCGCCGGCAAGATTCGGCCAATGGACGACCCAGTCCGCCGGCAAGCGCCCGTCTTCCAGGCCTCCTCCGAGATGTGTGAGCTCCAGTAGTCTTGCCAGCGCTCCGCCGTTCTGCCTTCCCCAGGTCATGTATTCCGAGCGGACCATGCTGTGCCCGAAGCGGAAACATGCTGCTGCGAATTCAACCGGGAGAAGGAACGGCTCCTTGTCGAAACTGCTATCTGGTCGCACGACAGCGCGGCCATTCCTGAATACGTCGCGATAAACAACCGGATCGATCACGTGCTTCAGATAATCGAACAGGACCACCGCCTGGAAATGCTGCCGGGTGATGCTTCTCTGCTCATCCTCGCTCTCATGCGGAAAGCGTGAGGCAACGGCCTGGTGGAACCTGGTCATGGCTACGTGGAACTGTGCGATCCCGAGATTGCTGTCGTTGCGCTGGTCCGCAATCACGGCCTCACCTTGCCGGGTGCGGGGCAGATCGTCGAAGCCTGCGTTGGGGCCGTGCGTTTTGCCCAGTCGCAAACCGGCGCTCAGGCATGTGTCGCGCACCGGCTGCAAATGTCGGTCGACAGGACCGAATAGGCTGTCCAGATCGAGTGCTGCAGAGCGCCAATTCAGCGTGGGACAGGCAGGATCCTCATCCCGCATCTGCGAGAGATCATGCGCTATGAACTGGCCGAGATAGGTGTAGGCGGCCGGCATATGCGCACCGACGGTGACACCACCGGCCCCTTCCATCATCGCTTCGCCGAGCGCTGCAAGCGCGGCCGGATCCGGTAGCTCCGAAGGCTCCGCCGTAGGCATGATGCGACCGTAGAGCGTCGAACCCTTCGGTAAGTCCGGTACCAGCCTTTCAGCGAGGAATAATTCTGCGCCTTTTGGCGACAGCGCGACGGACCGCTTCTCCGGTTCGTAGAACCCGTCCAGCTTCAGGCCGGCGAAGCGCCCATCCAAGTCAAAGACGGTGAAGCTGGGTGACTGGTTTTGAAAAGAAAATGGAGGCGCTTCGGAGTAGTCCGCAACGACATGTAATCCGCCACCATGAACCCTCGACATTCGCATCCCTCGATTGCGAAAGGCGCCCTGAACTACAATAGTTAATCACACCCAACAGCACCGGTCCAGAGATACGGAACCTCGCGAGCGAATGGCTCGGCTCCTCGCGGAATTTTCAATTCTTCTCCAGATACAAGAAATAACAATTGGACTGGAGCATAAGTGTTCGCCTAGTTCTCTGGTCGCCACGACATTTTCTTCAACTTCTTTGTCAGCTCCGGTTTTGCCGAATCACTTAGTCTTCTTTCTGGAGCCGTATTTGACCATGCCATTCCGCCTAACCCTTACATTCGAAATGTAAGACACGAATACACTGGTAGAATTGGCGGCAGGAATCATCTTGCGCGCGAGGCAACTCCCCCGCTCGCTCCTGCGTCAGACAGCAAAAAGGCCCGGTTACCCGGGCCCTTTTTGCTTTTCAAATCTGAGAAGATTTGGAGCGGGTGAGGCGATTCGAACGCCCGACCCCAACCTTGGCAAGGTTGTGCTCTACCCCTGAGCTACACCCGCTCACGCGGCCTCGGCCGCAAGCCGCGCCTATATGGCTGAAGAGCGCGGCGATTGCAACAGGGAAATGACGAGCTTTTTTCGGCCAGCTCTCAAGTGCCATCGGCATCGCTTTGCGGCGCTTGGGTTTGCCGTAGGGTTCCAGGACGGCCTTGCCGAGAGGGCACCATTGGCCGTAAACGGCATGGCCCGCCGGAATGAAGTGAGGACCGATGCCGAAGACCGAAGCCGAGCTCAATGCCTTTCTTGCCAACCTCGGCATCAGCGTGTCGACGGTGCGCCACCCGCCGCTCTACACGGTCGCCGATTCGCAGGCGTTGCGCGGCGAGATCGCCGGCGGCCACACCAAGAACCTTTTCCTCAAGGACAAGAAGGACAATTTCTTCCTCGTCAGCGTCGGCGAGGAGGCGGAGGTCGATCTCAAACAGATACATCATCTGATCGGCGCCGCCAGCCGGGTGTCGTTCGGCAAGCCGGAAATGCTGATGGAACTGCTCGGCGTCATTCCGGGCGCGGTCACTGTCTTCGGCCTGATCAACGACAGCGGGCGGCGGGTCAAGGTCGTGCTCGACCAGGAGTTGATGAGCCATGCGGTCGTCAACGCCCACCCGCTCACCAACGAGGCGACGACCTCGATCGCCTCGGCCGACCTCGTCAGATTCGTCGAGGCAACCGGACACGATGCTGTTATCTTGAAAGTCTCGGCTTGATCGCCACATGGATGGCGAAAACTGACCTAGGCAAGGATTGTCGCGCCTCCCCGCTGGCCGGCAGCGCGACTGGAAGGGCAAGGACATGAGCGACAACAATCCGTTCGGCAACAGTGGCGGCCAGTATGCCACGACCGTGCAATATGGCGGCGGCGAGCCCAAGCTCCCGCTCGGCGAGGCGCCGGCCGACCTCATCAAGGACACGACGACGGCCGGCTTCGCCGCCGACGTCATCCAGGAATCGCGCCGCCAGCCGGTGCTGGTCGATTTCTGGGCGCCGTGGTGCGGCCCCTGCAAGCAGCTGACGCCGCAGCTCGAAAAGGCGGTCAAGGCCGCAGGCGGCACCGTCAAGCTGGTCAAGATGAACATCGACGATCATCCCTCGATCGCCGGCCAACTCGGCATCCAGTCGATCCCGGCGGTCATCGCCTTCAAGAACGGCCAGCCGGTGGACGGCTTCATGGGCGCCGTCCCCGAGAGCCAGATCGCCGAATTCATCAAGAAGGTCGGCGGCAAGAACGGCGCCGGCAACCAGGTGGGCGAGGCGCTGGCGGCGGCAGCCGAGGCGCGCGGGGCGGGCGACATCCAGACCGCCGCCGACATCTACGATGCCATTCTCGAACAGGCGCCGGAGACGATCGAGGCGATCGCCGGGCTCGGCGAAGTGCTGTTCGAGGCCGGCGACACGGAAGGCGCCGAGGCCGTTCTGGCGCGGGCGCCGGAAGACAAGAAGGACGCGCCGCAGCTTGCCGCGCTGCGCGCCAGGATCGCGCTTGCCGCGCAGGCCGCCTCGCTCGGCAATCCGGCGGAGTTCGAGCGGCGCCTTGCCGCCAATCCGGCCGACCACCAGGCGCGCTTCGACCTGGCGATGATCCAGAACGCCCGGGGCGAGCGGACGCAAGCGGCCGACAATCTGCTGGCGATCATCAAGGCCGACCGCAGCTGGAACGATGACGGCGCCAAGGCGCAGCTGCTGAAGTTCTTCGAGGCCTGGGGCATGACCGACGAGGCGACGCTGGCGGCGCGGCGCAAACTGTCGTCGCTGCTGTTTTCCTGAGGCCGTTCGCCGGCTGTTTTTTCCGGATGGGCTTGCGGCCGGGCGCAGGTGCGCCATGTTAGAGCACGACGCGCGGCCCCGGCTTCGCGCGGGGATGGAGGAGATCGCGGATTTGAGATGCTTCAGGCGATCGGAGGACTGATTGCAGGCGGGAAACGCGCACTACCGGCGTGGAGCCGATCTGCCGGCGACGATCCCGGTGTTTCCGCTTGCCGGCGCACTGCTCTTGCCGGGTGGGCGCATGCCGCTCAACATTTTCGAGCCGCGCTATCTGCAGATGGTCGACGAGGCGGTCGGGGGTGCGCGACTGATCGGCATCATCCAGCCCAGCCTCGACGGCGCGCTGCGCGACGACGGCGAGCCGGAACTGTGCAGCGTCGGCTGCGCCGGGCGCATCATCTCGCTGGCCGAGAGCGGCGACGGCCGCTATCTGATCTCGCTGCAAGGCGTCTGCCGGTTTCGCATCACGCATGAGGCCGCCACCAAGACGCCGTTCCGGCTATGCCGGATCGCGCCTTTCCTCGCCGATCTCGACGAAGACCGCGCCGGCGCCGAAGTCGACCGGCCGTCGCTGCTGAAAGCGTTTCGCGCCTATTTACAGGCCAACGATCTCGAAGCCGACTGGGAAAGCGTCAGCCGCGCTGAGAACGCCATGCTGGTCAATGCGCTGTCGATGATGGCGCCCTATGGCCCTGCCGAGAAACAGGCGCTGCTCGAGGCGGCGGACCTGAAGACGCGCGCCGAAACGCTGATCGCCATCACCGAAATGGCGCTGGCGCGCGAGGGTGAGGACTTTGGCTCTAGCCTGCAATAGAGTGTATCGATATTCAGGTGAGGCCGGCCTGCAAACGGCGGCTTCCTGCGCTTCCGGTGCTCACGTACTTCAAGTGCGCTCTGCTCCGGTTCTCGGAAGCCGCCATTTTCGACTCGGCCTGACCTGAATCTCAACACCCTTAAGCACCAGTTGGACAAGGAAAAGTGCGATGGCTGCGGATGGGCGTGACGGACAGAAGGCCAGTGTCGATCCGAAGCTCCTGGAGCTGCTGGCCTGCCCGCTGACCAAGGGTCCGCTGACCTGGGATGCTGAGCGTGGCGAGCTGATCTCGCGCGTGGCCAAACTCGCCTATCCGGTGCGCGACGGCATTCCGATCATGCTGCCTTCCGAGGCGCGGACGATTTCCGCCGAGGATCTGCTGTCGCCGCCGCGGCTGAGCGGGCCATCGTAAATGGCGGGGGCGTAGCCTTTGGCGGAAGCCCTTCCTCCCATCGTCATCCTGGGGTCCGCGCCGCGTCGCTTTGCTCCTTGCTTCTCAGCCAATCTCGACGGTTTTCAACATGCATTGGCGTGAAGACGTCGTTGGGGCCGATCCCTACTGAAAATTCCGACCCTTGGGCATGACGCTCTCCGCCTTGCCGGACAGCACAGCGATGTCCGGAGGGGCTGGCAAAGCCGGCGGCATCTCCTCCAAAAGCACGGTCAGCC
>NZ_RZSG01000869.1:0-2414 GCF_003997725.1 Mesorhizobium sp. M4A.F.Ca.ET.050.02.1.1 | reverse complement strand
GATCATCCTCGCAGCGCCCGTTCGAACAGGAGCAAGGCATTCGGCTGCGGAAACGCCTAGTCGAAGGCGAATCGCGGGGTCAAGCTATGTCACCGCTTGGCCCGCCAAAAAGGATCAGCACTTCCCGCCAGTAACGCGCAAGTCCTTGTTATGCACCCCACGCTGTTCGTCAACGCTGCGCTGATGGCGCAATCAATCCCGGCAGGAACAAGATGACAATCTTCGATCTGCCGCGCCGGTTTGCCGCCGAAGCCTTGGGCACTGGCCTCTTGGTCGCAACGGTCGTCGGCTCCGGCATCATGGCCGAGACGCTGACGCATGATGTGGGGCTGGCGCTGCTCGGCAACACGCTGGCGACCGGCGCTATGCTGGTTGTCTTGATCACCATCCTCGGGCCGCTCTCCGGCGCCCACTTCAACCCGGCCGTCTCGCTGGTGTTCTGCGTGAACCGGACGCTGCCGGCCCGCGATCTTCCGACCTATCTGGTCGCGCAGTCGGCCGGCGGCATCGCCGGCACGGTCGCAGCGCATCTGATGTTCGCTCTGCCGGTTCTGGAGATCGCGACAAAGTTGCGTGCCGGCCCCGCGCAATGGTTCTCCGAAACGGTCGCGACGTTCGGGCTGGTCGCTGTCATTCTCGCCGGCCTTCGGTTCGAGCAAAGAGCCGCGCCCTGGCTGGTCGGACTCTACATCACCGCCGCCTATTGGTTCACCGCGTCCACATCCTTCGCCAATCCTGCCGTCGCGCTGGCGCGCTCGCTCACCGACACGTTTTCCGGCATCAGGCCGGTCGATCTGCCGGGCTTCATCGTCGCCGAACTGCTCGGCGCCCTGATTGCGCTTGCGCTGATGAGTTGGTTGTTGCGCCCCGCAATCATTCAGCAGCCTCTGAAAGCAAAGCCATGACCGTCACGATCTATCACAATCCCGCTTGCGGCACCTCGCGCAACACACTCGCTATGATGCGCCAGCGGCGAGGAGCCGGTGGTGATCGAATAGTCGCCATCAGCTTTGACGACACACACCCCACAGTGGCGTGGGGGCCATGGCTGAGAGCATTCTCCTACAGCGACAGACCCCGAAGCTTATCGTAGTCACCGCCTTCGATAGGGACCGGGAGGGTAGCCTCCAGCCTGTTTATGGGCCAGCCGAGCAGCAGTCCGAGCACCGGGCCATCAGGGCCGCACGGGCGCCGGCGGGAAAGCATGCCTGGGTCAATCGCATGGTCGCGCGCGGCCGACCGTCGATAGGGGAGTACGGCGAGCCGACGACGCTCTTCCTGGGCGGCGACGTACCGGACATGGAGTAGCGGAGTGTCGGAGCCCAGCCGCTGGGTTTCTTTAGGGCTCCCATCGAGTACGTAGTGACATTTCGGCGTGCTGGCTTATAGGCTTCGGTGTTGCGGTTGGAAATCAATCGACTGCCACCGAGGAATTTTTCGCATGCCGGCCGACAATCTGCCCTTTTCTCGTCGCCACGGATTCGGGCTGGAAGAGCCACAAATATCGGTGCGCTATGAGGCTCCCAGCGAACTGAGATTCGCGGTGCTGGCACTGGCCCGAAGAGGCGGTCTGTCCGATGGCACCCTCCTGAATCTGCTGACGCAAGTTTTGTTGGCCCGCCTAAAGGCAATTGGTCGCCCAGCTACATCGAGGAAGAGGTAAACGGCCTATTCCGTGCCGCTGGTTGGCCCAGCGTGTACGACTGCACCGAGTCCATCTATCTCAGCCTTATGAGCCTCCACGAGATGAAATGGACAGACCCTCCCGCACACGAATGGTTTGAGCGCGAACTCAACGTCTTTTTCCGGCAGCGCGGGATCGGTTGGCAGATGGCGGGAGGACGCGTAGAGTTTCGCGGGCCGCAGCCTCTTGAAGCAGAAATCTCCGCCGCAACCGGAATGCTGAAAGCCACATCGCGGCCGACAGCCGCCCGAGAACTCGCGGAGAGCCGTCTAGCCCTCTCTCGCCGGCCAAACCCTGACGTAACAGGCGCAATTCAACATGCCCTGGCATCTCTCGAATGTCTCGCAAGGGACGTGGTGGGAGACCCTCGCGCAACTTTAGGCGACCTCATTAAGCGCAACCCCGACCTTTTTCCCAAGCCCTTGGATGAGGCGATGCACAAGCTATGGGGCTATGCGTCCGAGTTCGCGCGACACCTACGCGAAGGGCGAGACCCCGACCTTTCTGAGGCTATTTTCATTGTCGGGTTGGCCGCCTCGGTCGCGTCCTTCCTTTTGGAGCGCGAGCAACCGGGACTTTCTGCCTAATGGTGCTGACCCATGAAGTTGAAAATGCTGCGGGCAACTGTGAGCCGCGTTGGCCCTGAAAAGAACTCTTTGTTTTCAATGCTGGGGTGCCGCTCTTTGAGGGACTTCAATCCTCTCTGCCAGCATTTTTCAATCTGTTACAT
>NZ_RZSG01000868.1:0-2423 GCF_003997725.1 Mesorhizobium sp. M4A.F.Ca.ET.050.02.1.1 | reverse complement strand
GCTCAACAAGGAAGGCATCGAAAGCATCACCCGCGACGCGCTGACCAAGGACGAGAAGGCCTGGCTGGAAGAGCATTTCCAGGATCAGGTGTTTCCGGTGCTGACCCCGCTGTCGATTGACCCGGCGCATCCGTTCCCGTTCATCCCCAATCTCGGCTTCTCGATGGCGCTGCAACTGCGCCACCGCAAGAATGGCGAGGAGATGAGCGCGCTTTTGCGCCTGCCGGTGGCGCTGAAGCGCTTCATCCGTCTACCCGACCGCAAGAATCATGTCCGCTTCATCCCGCTGGAGGAGGCGGTCGGCCTCTATATCGGCAAGCTCTTCCCGGGCTATGAGGTCAAGGGGTCCGGCACCTTCCGCATCATCCGCGACAGCGATATCGAGGTCGAGGAAGAGTCCGAGGACCTGGTTCGCCTGTTCGAGACGGCGCTGAAGCGGCGCCGCCGCGGTTCGGTGATCCGCATCGAGTTCGACATGCTGATGCCGCCGGAACTGCGCGACTTCGTCGCCGGCGAGCTTGGCGTCTCGTCGAGCCGCATCAGCGTCCTGACCGGTCCGCTGGCGCTCAGCCAGATCTCCGAGATCGTCGCCGTCGCCCGCGACGATCTGAAGTTCACGCCCTACAATCCGCGCTTTCCCGAGCGTATCCGCGAGCATGGCGGCGACTGCTTTGCCGCCATCCGCGAGAAGGACATCATCGTCCACCATCCCTACGAATCCTTCGACGTGGTGGTGCAGTTCCTGCGTCAGGCGATGGCCGACCCGGAAGTGGTGGCGATCAAGCAGACGCTCTACCGCACCTCCAACGACAGCCCGATCGTGCGCGCGCTGGTCGACGCGGCCGAGGCCGGCAAATCGGTGACGGCGCTGGTCGAGCTCAAGGCGCGGTTCGACGAGGAGGCCAACATCCGCTGGGCCCGCGACCTCGAGCGCGCCGGCGTCCAGGTCGTGTTCGGCTTCCTCGAGCTCAAGACCCACGCCAAGATGTCGCTGGTGGTGCGGCGCGAGGACGGCAAGCTGCGCAACTATGTGCATCTCGGCACTGGCAACTACCATCCGGTCACCGCGCGCATCTATACCGACCTGTCGTTCTTCACCACGGATCCGACGATTGCCCGCGATGTCGCCCAGCTGTTCAACTTCATCACCGGCTATGCCGAGCCCACCGAGGAGATGCGGCTCGCCGTTTCGCCATTCACGCTGCGCAAACGCATCCTGAAGCATATTTCGAACGAGGTCGTCCACGCGCGCGAGGGCCGGCCGGCGCGAATCTGGATGAAGATGAACGCGCTGGTCGACCCGATCATCATCGACGCGCTCTACGATGCCAGCCGCGCCGGCGTCGAGATCGACCTCGTCGTGCGCGGCATCTGCTGCCTGAGGCCGCAGGTGCCGGGCCTGTCGGAGAATATAAGGGTGAAATCGATCGTCGGCCGCTTCCTCGAGCACAGCCGCATCTACTGCTTTGGCGACGGCTACGGCCTGCCCTCGGACGGGGCGATCGTCTACATCTCCTCGGCCGATCTTATGCCGCGCAATCTCGACCGCCGTGTCGAGACCATGGTGCCGATCACCAATCCAACTGTGCATGAACAGGTGCTTGGCCAGATCATGCTGGGCAACATCATGGACAACCAGCAAAGTTTCGACGTATTGGCTGACGGCACCTCCCGGCGCGTCGTGCTGGAGGAGGGCGAGGAACCGTTCAACGCGCAGGAATATTTCATGACCAATCCGAGTCTGTCCGGACGGGGTGACGCGCTGAAGTCGCATGCGCCCAGGCGCATCGCCCAGTTCAAGCGCCGCAAGAAGAACGCCGCCGCGTGATTTCTGCTTCCCAGGGCCGGCTCCAGGACCGGCGGCCGCTGTCGATCATCGACATCGGCTCTAACTCGATCCGCCTCGTCGTCTATGAAGGGCTGGCGCGCTCGCCGACCTTGCTGTTCAACGAAAAGATGCTGGCCGGCCTCGGCCGCGGCATCGTTTCGACCGGCAAGCTCGATCCCGAGGCGGTCACCCGCTCGATGGAGGAGTTCCGCCGCTTCCGCGCGCTCTCCGACCAGGCCGGCGCCGAGCACATGTATGTGCTGGCGACCGCCGCCGCCCGCGAGGCGGTCAACGGCCCCGATTTCATCCACCGCGCCGAGGACGTACTGAAGACTGAGATCCGGGTGCTCTCCGGGCGGCCGGAGGCGCATTATTCGGCGCTCGGCGTGATTTCCGGCTTCCACCCGGCCAGCGGCATCGCCGGTGACCTCGGCGGCGGCAGCCTCGAACTGATCGACATCAACGGCGAGGCGATCGGCGACGGCATCACGCTGCCGCTCGGCGGCCTGCGCCTGCAGGACATGGCGAAGAATTCGCTCGTCCAGGCTCAGAAGATCGCGCGCCAGGAGCTGGCGCGGGCCAAGCTGTTGAAGGG
>NZ_RZSG01000867.1:0-2433 GCF_003997725.1 Mesorhizobium sp. M4A.F.Ca.ET.050.02.1.1 | reverse complement strand
GTTCCTGTGGAAGACCGGCGACGGCGCCGTCATCGACGGGTTCGGGCCTGACGGGGTCTCGGCGCGCGTCGTCGACGTCACCAACCGGGTCGTCAAGCTGCAGACCGGCTACCTCTACCACTACGCCTTCGCCATGCTGATCGGCGTTGCCGCACTCGTCACCTGGATGATGCTCTGATGACCGCCTGGCCAATCCTCTCGCTGGTCACCTTCCTGCCGCTGGTTGGTGTGCTGCTCATCCTGTTCATCAATGATGACAGCGAAAACGCGCGCCGCAACATCCGCGCCATCGCGCTGTGGACGACGAGCATCACCTTCGTCATCTCGCTGTTCATCTGGAAGGGTTTTGACAATTCGCAGGCCGGCTTCCAGTTCGTCGAGAAGGTCGCCTGGCTGGATTCGGGCATTTCCTACCACATGGGTGTCGACGGCATATCGATGCTGTTCGTCATCCTCACCACCTTCCTGATGCCGCTCTGCATCCTGGCTTCGTGGGAAGCGATCGAGAAGCGGGTCAAGGCCTACATGATCGCCTTCCTGCTCCTGGAAACGCTGATGATCGGCGTGTTCTGCGCGCTCGACATCGTGCTGTTCTACGTCTTCTTCGAGGCCGGCCTGATCCCGATGTTCATCATCATCGGCGTCTGGGGCGGCAAGCGGCGCGTCTACGCCTCGTTCAAGTTCTTCCTCTATACGCTCGCCGGCTCGGTGCTGATGCTGCTCGCCGTCATGGCGATGTTCTACCAGTCGGGTACCACCGACATCACGACGCTGCTGACGCACAACTTCCCGGCCAACATGCAGACCTGGCTGTGGCTCGCCTTCTTCGCCTCCTTCGCGGTGAAGATGCCGATGTGGCCGGTGCACACCTGGCTGCCGGACGCGCACGTCGAGGCGCCGACGGCGGGCTCGGTGATCCTGGCCGCGATCCTCCTGAAGATGGGCGGATATGGCTTCCTGCGCTTCTCGCTGCCGATGTTCCCGCTGGCGTCGGAAATGTTCGCGCCGCTGGTGTTCACGCTGTCGGTCGTCGCCATCATCTACACCTCGCTGGTGGCGCTGATGCAGGAGGACATGAAGAAGCTGATCGCCTATTCGTCGGTCGCCCATATGGGCTTCGTCACCATGGGCATCTTCGCCATGAACCAGGAAGGCGTGCAGGGCGCGATCTTCCAGATGCTCAGCCACGGCCTCGTCTCCGGCGCGCTGTTCCTGTGCGTCGGCGTCATCTACGACCGCATGCACACGCGCGAGATCGATGCCTATGGCGGGCTGGTCAACAACATGCCGAAATACGCCACCGTGTTCATGGTCTTCACCATGGCCAATGTCGGCCTGCCTGGCACCAGCGGCTTCGTCGGCGAGTTCCTGACCATGCTGGGTGTGTTCCGGGTCAACACCTGGGTGGCGTTCTTCGCCGCCACCGGCGTCATCCTGTCGGCGGCCTACGCGCTCTGGCTCTATCGCCGCGTGATCTTCGGGTCGTTGACCAAGGACAGCCTGAAAGATCTGCTCGACCTCTCGGCGCGCGAGAAGGCGATCATCTATCCGCTGGTGGTGCTGGTCATCTTCTTCGGCGTCTACCCGGCGCCGGTCTTCGATGCGACGGCCGCCTCGGTCAAGGCGCTCGTCACTAACGTCACCGCATCCATCAATACCGCGCAGACCGCGGCGGCGAACTGACTGGGGATATCGCGAACCATGACGCCGGACCTTCTCTCCAGCCTTTCGCTCTCGACGCCGGAGCTTATCCTCGCCATCGGCGCGCTGGCGCTGTTGATGGTGGGCGCCTATTCGCGCACCGACAGCACGGCCACCGTCAACGGTCTTGCCGTCGCCATACTTGCGCTCGCCGGCTTCTGGGTGGTCTCTTCCAGCGGGCAGGGCACCGCCTACGGCAGCGCCTTCGTCCAGGATTCCTTCGCCCGCTTCATGAAGGTGCTGGCGCTGATCGGCTCGGCGGTGACGCTGGTCATGTCGATGCGCTTCGCCAGACAGGAGCATTTCGACAAGTTCGAATATCCGGTGCTGATCCTGCTGTGCACGCTCGGCATGTTGCTGATGATCTCGGCCAACGGCATGATCGGGCTCTATCTCGGCCTCGAGCTGCAGTCACTGGCGATCTACGTGCTCGCCGCGATCAACCGCGACAGCGTCCGTTCGACCGAAGCCGGCCTCAAATATTTCGTGCTCGGCGCGCTGTCGTCCGGCATGCTGCTCTACGGCATCTCGCTGATTTACGGCTACACCGGCAACACCGGCTTCCAGGAGATCGCGACCGCGCTCGGCAGTGGCGAGCGGCAGCTCGGCCTCGTCTTCGGCCTGGTCTTCGTGCTGGCCGGCCTTGCCTTCAAGATTTCGGCGGTGCCGTTCCACATGTGGACCCCGGACGTCTATGAGGGCGCGCCGACGCCGATCACCGCTTTCCTGGCC
>NZ_RZSG01000866.1:0-2434 GCF_003997725.1 Mesorhizobium sp. M4A.F.Ca.ET.050.02.1.1 | reverse complement strand
GCGCCCATCCCGGCAGCGGGCTGCGGCGGCTCGTCGCTCCGGACGGTGACGACGGGGACGCTGCGGCGCCAGAGCCGCAGCCGCCCTATTGGGCCTATGCCTGGGCCGGCGGCACCGTCCTTGCCCGTTACATACTCGACCGGCCGCAAGCGGTTGCGGGGCGCCGCGTGCTCGACCTCGGCGCCGGCTCGGGCCTGGTCGGCATCGCCGCGGCGAAGGCCGGAGCGCGCGCGGTGATTGCCGCGGAGATCGACCGCAACGGCCTCGTCGCGCTCGGCCTCAACGCCACGGCAAACGGCGTCGCGATCACGGTGGTCGGCGAAGACATCACCGCCGGGCCGCCACCGGCGGTCGACCTGGTGCTTGCCGGCGACGTGTTCTACGGGCACGAAGTGGCCCGGCGGGTGATCCCCTTCCTCGACCGCTGCCTCGCCGCCGGCATCGAGGTGCTAGTCGGCGATCCGCGCCGCGCCGATCTGCCGCTGTCGCGGCTCAAACTGCTTGCCGAATATAAGGTACCGGACTTCGGCGATGCGAAAGGCACGGCGTCGAGGCCGAGCGGGGTCTTCTCCTTCGAGACGGTCAGATCGTCTCCTTGACCCGCGCGGCCAGAAAATCGGGCAGATCGGCAACCGAATTGAGCACGACATCGGCGATCGCCGACAGCGATTCCCGCGTGCCTGTGCCGGAGAGCACGCCGACCGCCAGCCCGCAGCCGCCGGCCCGCGCCATTTCGAGATCGTGGCGATTGTCGCCGACCATGGCGATCTCGGCCGGCTTCAGCCCGGTCAGGTCGGAGAAGGCGAGGATGGTGTCCGGCGCCGGCTTCGGCCTGGCCACCGAATCATAGCCATAGGCGGCGTCGAAAAGCTGCGCCACGCCGAGCGTCACCAGCGTCTTTTCCGCGCCGCTGGTCGAATCGTTGGTGGCGACGCCAAGCCGGTAGGATCGCCTGTGCAGGACGGCCAACGTCTCGACGATGCCCGGCAGCGCCACCGCCATGCTGGAGCCCTGCACGGAGGTGATCTCGTTGAAACGGGCCACGGCAAGCATCTGGTCCTCCTCGGAGAGGCGCGGGAACCAGAGTTCGACGACATCCATGTTGGTGCCGGAGGCGAAGATCGAATCGGGCTTGAAGCGCTTGCTGAGGAAATCGAAGCCGGCTGCCGCGAGCAGCCTGTCTGCCTTCCAGCGGTCGCCCTCGGCGGCATCCATGGCCATGAAGTCGGCAATGCCGAGCCATGTCGCGTTGAAATCGACAAGCGTTCCGTCCTTGTCGAACAATATGCCTTTGATCTCCGCCAAGCCTGTCACTCCGATCCGCGCAATCGGTGAATGTGTCCCACCAGACCTGCAGTCGAGGCATCCCGCTTTGCGGCATTCTCCTTGCCTTCCACGACAGGCAGCAGGCCGGTTGCCAGTTCCTTGCCGAGTTCGACGCCCCACTGATCGAAGGAATTGATGTTGAACAGCGTGCCCTCGACGAAGACGCGATGCTCGTAGAGCGCGACCAGGCGGCCGAAGGTGCGCGGATCAAGCTTGCGGTAGAGAATGGTCACCGAGGGGCGGTCGCCGGAGAAAACCCGGTGCGGGGCGATCCTGTCGACGTCGGCCGGCTTCATGCCCTTGGCCAGCATCTGCGCGCGCGCCTCCTCCAGCGTGCGGCCCTTCATGAAGGCTTCCGACTGCGCCAGGCAGTTGGCGAGCAGGAGATCGTGATGGTGCTTCAGCTCCGGCTCGTGGCCGACAGCGGCGGCAAGGAATTCGACCGGGATGAAATCGGTGCCCTGGTGCAGCAGCTGGAAGAAGGCGTGCTGGCCGTTGGTGCCGGGCTCGCCCCAGACCAGCGGGCCGGTCGGCGTGGTGACCGCGCCGCCGTCCAGCGTCACGCTCTTGCCGTTCGATTCCATATCAAGCTGCTGCAGATAGGCCGGCAGCCTGGAGAGCCGCTGGTCGTAAGGGATCACGGCGCGGGCCGGATATCGGCAGACGACCCGGTGCCACCAGCCGATCAGCCCCAGCAGCGCCGGCAGGTTCTTCTGCAGGGGTGCCGAGCGGAAGTGCTCGTCCATCTCGTGGGCGCCGTCGAGGACGGCGCGGAAATTGCGCGGGCCGATGGCGATCATCACCGGCAGGCCGATCGCGCTCCAGACCGAATAGCGGCCGCCGACCCAGTCCCAGAAGCCGAACACGCGATCGGACGCGATGCCGAACTTCGCCACTAGGTCGAGCGCGGTCGAGACGGCGGCGAAATGCTTGCCGACGGCTTCCTTGCCCAGCGCCTTCTCCACCCATCGGCGCGCCGTCTCGGCATTGGTCATCGTCTCGACCGTGGTGAAGGTCTTGGAGGCGACGATGAACAAAGTGGTTTCGGCCGACAGGTCCTTCAGCGTGTCGTGGATATGGGCGCCGTCGATGTTGGAGACATAGTGCG
>NZ_RZSG01000865.1:0-2435 GCF_003997725.1 Mesorhizobium sp. M4A.F.Ca.ET.050.02.1.1 | reverse complement strand
GCTACGGCCAGAACGGCCAGCGCGGCGATTATGGCCAGCGCGGCGAGCATAGCGGCCAGCGCTTCGACCAGAACCGCCGCAACGAGGCGCCGGCGCTGCCGGAAGCCGCCGCCCAGGCGGAGCCGACCGTGGCCGAGCAGGCGCCCCTGTTCGACAGTTTTTCGCCGGCGGCCCTCGCGGCCCAGGCAGAGCGCAACGAAGCGGCCGCCGACAATGGCGGCTCGCGCCGTCCGCGCCGTCCACGCCGTTCGCGCGGCAATGCCGACGAAGCCAATGCCGACCAGACGGATAGCCAGGCCGAAGCCGGCAGCGGCGATGCGGGCACCGAAGGGGTGAACGCGGCGCCTGCCGAAGCCAGTGCCGCGCCGTCCGAAGACAATCTGGCCCCGGCCGAAGGCGCGGCCAACGACCCGGTCATTGCCGACGTCAACAACTGATCGAGTCCTGTCTTCAGGTCCATCAACGGCGGGGAGAAATCTCCGCCGTTTTCGTTTCCGCATGCCTGGAATTTTATCCTTTGACCGATATCAAGGCGTCTTGAGAGGCTGGGAGCTACGCACCATATCTCGCGTGAACAGGGATCCGGCTCGAATGGGCGGGTCCGTCACCGTAATCAGATCCGGTGCCGCAAAGCGGGCCGGTGATGGAAGGAGACAGATATGAATCTTGAAAAATATTCCGAGCGCGTGCGCGGCTTCATCCAGTCCGCCCAGACCATGGCACTCTCGCGCAATCACCAGCAATTCACCCCCGAACATATGCTGAAGGTGCTCGTCGATGACGACGAGGGCCTGGCCGCATCGCTGATCGAGCGCGCCGGCGGCAATGTCCGCGACATCAAGCTGGGCGTCGAGGCCGCACTCGAGGCCATGCCCAAAGTGGAAGGCGGCAATGGCCAGCTCTACCTGGCGCAGCCCTTGGCCAAGGTGTTCTCGACCGCCGAGGAGCTGGCCAAGAAGGCCGGCGACAGCTTCGTCACCGTCGAACGCCTGCTGCAGGCTCTGGCCATGGAGAAGTCGGCCAAGACCGCCGACATCCTCTCCAAGGCCGGCGTGACCGCGCAGGCGCTGAACCAGGTCATCAATGATGTCCGCAAGGGTCGCACCGCCGATTCGGCCAACGCCGAGCAGGGCTATGACGCGTTGAAGAAATACGCGCGCGACCTCACGGCCGACGCGCGCGCCGGCAAGCTCGATCCGGTCATCGGCCGCGACGACGAGATCCGCCGCACCATCCAGGTGCTGTCGCGCCGCACCAAGAACAACCCGGTGCTGATCGGCGAGCCGGGCGTCGGCAAGACGGCGATCGCCGAGGGCCTGGCGCTGCGCATCGTCAATGGCGACGTGCCGGAATCGCTGAAGGACAAGCAGCTGATGGCGCTCGACATGGGTGCGCTGATCGCCGGCGCCAAATATCGTGGCGAGTTCGAGGAGCGGCTGAAAGCCGTGCTCAACGAGGTGACGGCCGCCGCCGGCAACATCATCCTGTTCATCGACGAGATGCACACGCTGGTCGGCGCCGGCAAGGCGGACGGCGCCATGGACGCGTCCAACCTTCTGAAGCCGGCGCTGGCGCGCGGCGAGCTGCACTGCGTCGGCGCGACCACGCTCGACGAGTACCGCAAGCATGTCGAGAAAGACGCGGCGCTTGCCCGCCGCTTCCAGCCGGTGTTCGTCAACGAGCCGACGGTGGAGGACACCGTCTCTATCCTGCGCGGCCTCAAGGAGAAGTACGAACAGCATCATAAGGTGCGCATCTCCGATTCGGCGCTGGTCTCCGCGGCGACGCTTTCCAACCGCTACATCGCCGACCGCTTCCTGCCGGACAAGGCGATCGACCTTGTCGACGAGGCCGCCTCGCGGCTGAGGATGCAGGTCGATTCGAAGCCGGAAGCGCTGGACGAGGTCGACCGCCGCATCATGCAGCTCAAGATCGAGCGCGAGGCGCTCAAGGTCGAGAAGGACGAGGCCTCGAAGGACCGGCTCGCCAGGCTGGAAAAGGAGCTTGCCGGGCTGGAGGAGGAGTCCACCGAGCTCACCTCGAAATGGCAGGCCGAGAAGCAGAAGCTCGGGCTCGCCGCCGACCTCAAGAAGCAGCTTGACGAGGCGCGCAACGAACTGGCCATCGCCCAGCGCAAGGGCGAGTTCCAGCGCGCCGGCGAGCTTGCCTATGGCAAGATCCCGGAGCTGGAGAAGAAGCTGAAGGAGGCCGAGGCGCAGGACGGCAAGGCCGGCATGGTCGAGGAGGTGGTCACGCCCGACCACGTCGCCCATATCGTGTCGCGCTGGACCGGCATTCCGGTCGACAAGATGCTGGAAGGCGAGCGCGAGAAGCTGCTGCGCATGGAAGACGAGATCGGCAAGCGGGTCGTCGGCCAGGGCGAGGCGGTGCAGGCCGTCTCCAAGGCGGTGCGCCGCGCCCGCGCCGGGCTGCAG
>NZ_RZSG01000864.1:0-2437 GCF_003997725.1 Mesorhizobium sp. M4A.F.Ca.ET.050.02.1.1 | reverse complement strand
ACAGGGATAACCCAAAGGCTGCAAATGACATGGGTGTGGCGACCATCCACCAACATATCCCGTTGGTTCCCACTCTTTCCGTTCTGGAGAACATCTTCCTGGGCAGCAATGGGCATTGGCGGCGCTCATCCGACTCTCGGCTTCAGTTCGAAGAGCTGTGCAAGCGCGTAGGCTATCGGTTGGACCCGGACGCCTTGGTCAGCTCCTTGTCCATTGGGGCACGGCAGATGGTTTCCATTTTCCAGGCCCTCGGCACGGGCGCGGACTTGATCGTGATGGACGAGCCTACCGCTTCTCTCGCGTCGGAAGAGCGGGAATTGGTCTACGCAACAGTGCGGCTACTCTCCAGAGGCGAAAACAAGGCCATCCTGTTCGTGTCGCATTTTCTCGACGAAGTGATGTCCCTGACTGATGAGGTCACCGTGCTTCGTGACGGCAAGGCTATGCTGCGGGCCGCAACGGCTGATCTGGACGAGAACCAGATTGCCGAAGCGATCGTCGGAAAGCAGATCGTCGCGCTCGAGCGCGAGGCAGAGCGGCGCAATGCGCTTACTCCAGGGTTACAGGACAACGATCCGGCCATGGAGGTGCGCGAACTCGCATCTCCAGGTAAACTAGCCCCTGTCTCTTTGAAAGTTGCCCGTGGCGAAGTCGTCGGTGTTGCCGGGCTGCTCGGTTCCGGTCGCAGCGAACTGCTCCACGCGATTTACGGCTCCGACAAATATGCGACGGGCACTGTTGTCGTAGACGGCAAGCAGTTGGCTCGAGGCACCGGTGCCGCAGTAAGGGCTGGGATCGGTCTGGTGCCCGAGGATCGTATGGCTCAGGGCCTGGTTCCGGACTTCGAGATATGGCGCAACGTCTCCCTGCCAGCTCTGCAAGGGGTATCTATTTTCAACTCCCTTCCGGTGGCTCAGCGCGAGCGCGACCGAGGTTGGGAAGCTATCCGCTTGCTCTCCATCAAGGCAGATTCCCCCGAAATCTTGGTGAAAGAACTGAGTGGTGGAAATGCTCAGAAGGTCACCATCGCCAAGTGGCTTTTCAGCGACGTGAAGCTTTTCCTTCTGGATGAACCCACAGCGGGGATCGATATCGGGGCCAAGACCGAGATTTTGCGCCTGGTCCGTCAACTGGCGGGGGAGGGCAAGTCGGTCATCATCGTGTCGTCGGAATTCGAAGAGCTTCTCACCGTCTCTGACCGCATCCTTATTATGCGCGATGGGCGGTGCATTGCAGAGCGAACAGCCCAAGAGACGACAGAACACGAACTACTGCTGCTCGCGGGTGGGCAAAGTGCAAACGTTGAAGCCGAAGATCGTTCGATCGGCTCCTGAGTGACAGCGAGAAAAACAATGAATACAGCCGGCTATACTCAGTCTCACGACAAAACCATCATGCAAGCTTCCGCAACGACCCTACCAAAAACAGATTGGCGGCGTTTGTTCGGACTTCGCGAGATGGGCGTGTATTACGCCTTGCTGCTTCTGATCGTCACACTGGCGATCGTCACGACCTATTTGGGACGCGCGAATTATCTAAGCGTGCTGAATCTATCAAACGTAGTCTACCAGTCGTCCCTCATCGCGATGATGGCCGTTGCCATGACGGTGGTTCTTATCAGTGGCAATTTCGATCTTTCGGTTGCATCGGTGGCGGCATTTGCGGCGGTTTTGCTGATAGGCAATGCCGACGCAATCGGGTTCTGGCCCGCTGCTGCGCTGGCGTTGGCTGGTGCGATGGGCATAGGGCTAATCAACGGTGCCATCGTCCAGTATGTAGGAATAAATGCGTTCATCGTGACGCTCGGCACCATGACCGCTGTACGCGGTCTCGTCCTCATCTACACCGATGGCCGTTCTCTTTCGGCATCGGATCCTGAGGTCGTCGCAACGATGAAAGCCGTCGAAGGCGGTAGCCATGACGTCTTCTGGCTATTGCTTGTGGCCGGTATCGCGCTTTTAGCTATTGGTGCGGTCGGCTTGTTCAGGGCATCCAGCTCGGGCGGATCGTTGCGGCCGATCTCCATTGGCATGACCTTTGGCGGAATTGCATTCCTCCTCCTCTCCTGGGCTTGCGGCGGCGAGCTGATTTTGCGCAATCCTGTGATCTACATGGGCTTATTTTCTGCGGCAGTGTGGTTCACGCTAGGCTACACGATGGTGGGACGCCGCATTTACGCGTCTGGAGGCAATCCGGAAGCCGCTCGCCTCTCTGGCATCAACGTCACGCGCTACAAGCTGATGGCATTCGTGTTCTGCAGCGCCACTGCGGGCTTGGCCGGTATTCTCTTCGCGAGCCGCCTGCGTTCGATCAATCCCGCAGGGCTGCAAGGCGCAGAGCTAACCGTCATCGCGGCGGCAATCCTGGGAGGTACATCCCTGTTTGGTGGTGCTGGCAGCGTCGTCAAAACCCTTGCAGGCGCCCTCCTGCTCTATTC
>NZ_RZSG01000863.1:0-2441 GCF_003997725.1 Mesorhizobium sp. M4A.F.Ca.ET.050.02.1.1 | reverse complement strand
ATACGCGGCCTTACCAACACCATGCCGCTGCATGTCGAAATCCTCTACAATGAGTACAATGCGGTCGGCGCCTTCGCCGTCGCTTCGCTGCTTGCCGGCCTGGCGCTGGTGACGTTGGTCTTGAAAACACTTCTCGAGATGCGCTACGGCGCCGAGATCGCCGCCACGCGCGGACACTGAATGCATATCGCCCAAAAGCGCGAAACCGGTTTTGGGATAACGGCAGGCACCGACAAAAGGGACGGTTTATGGAAGTTCGCGTTGCCAACGTGCGCAAGGAGTTTGAGCGGTTTCCGGCCCTCCATGACGTATCGCTCGACATCAAGTCGGGCGAGCTGATCGCGCTGCTCGGCCCGTCCGGCTCCGGCAAGACGACGCTCCTGCGGCTGATTGCAGGGCTGGAACGGCCGACCAAGGGCACGATCTTCTTCGGCGACGAGGACGCCTCGCAGAAGTCGATCCAGGAGCGCAATGTCGGCTTCGTCTTCCAGCACTACGCGCTGTTCCGGCACATGACGGTGGCCGACAATATCGGCTTCGGCCTCAAGGTCCGGCACGGCGCGGCACGGCCGCCGATACAGGAGATCCGCCGCCGCGCCTCCGAGCTTCTCGACCTCGTCCAGCTTTCGGGCCTGGAGAAGCGCTATCCGGCGCAGCTTTCCGGCGGCCAGCGCCAGCGCGTGGCGCTCGCCCGCGCCATGGCGATCGAGCCCAAGGTGCTGTTGCTCGACGAGCCGTTCGGCGCGCTCGACGCACAGGTGCGGCGTGAGCTTCGCCGCTGGCTGCGCGAGATCCACGACCGCACTGGCCACACCACCGTCTTCGTCACCCACGACCAGGAAGAGGCGCTCGAGCTTGCCGATCGCGTCGTGGTGATGAGCCAGGGCCGCATCGAGCAGGTCGGTTCCGCCGATGAGATCTACGACACGCCGAACTCGCCCTTTGTCTATTCCTTCATCGGTGAATCGAGCTCGCTGCCGGTCAAGGTCGAGAGCGGCGAGGTCTGGATCGCCGACCGATCGATCGGCCTGTCCGCCCCGCACGCGGCCTCAGGCGACGCAATGCTCTACTTCCGCCCGCACGACGTCGAGCTCCTTGACGGCTGCAGCGGCTGCATCGCCGGCACCGTTGCCGCCAGCCGCCGTGTCGCTGGCACCAGGCGGGTGGAGCTCGAAGTCGGCGGCGAGCGCCAGCGGGTCGAGGTCGAATTGCCCGTCGACCATCCGGCGGCGCAGAAGAGTCGGGTGGCGTTCAGGCCGCGGCGCTGGAAGCTTTTCCCGGCATCTGAGCCCGGAAAAGCCAGCTGAATCAGCCTGAAAGAAAATCCTAACAAGCATTTGTTTCGGCGGAATCTTTTCCGACGATGACACGATAGCGCCGGCTCGCATGTCTGGCGCTGGCCGGCCTTGTGCTATTATCCTGCGCCCTTGTTGCAACTCTCAAGGAGCCGGTTTTCATGAAGCGATTTTTGCTTGGCGCGGCGGCACTGGCCACCCTCTTCCTCGCATCCTCCGAGGCCTGGTCGGCCGACAGGTTGCTGAACGCGTCCTACGACGTCGGCCGCGAGCTGTTCGCCGAAGTCAACAAGGCCTTCGTCGCCGAACATCCGGGCGTGACGATCGACCAGTCGCATGCCGGGTCCTCCGCTCAGGCGCGCGCCATCGCCGAAGGGCTCGGCGCCGATGTCGTCACCTTGAACCAGGTCACCGATGTCGATTTCCTGGTCAAGAAGGGGCTCGTTTCCGCCGACTGGCAGAAGGATTTCCCAGACAACGCCTCGCCCTTCTATTCGCTGCCGTCCTTCCTGGTGCGCGCCGGCAACCCCAAGCACATCAAGGACTGGAACGATCTGGTGCGCGACGACGTGCAGGTGATCTTCCCCAATCCGAAGACGTCGGGCAATGCGCGCTACACCTATCTCGCCGCCACCGCTTACGCCAAGGAGGCCTTCAAGGGCGACGACGCCAAGGTGAAGGAGTTCATCACCAAACTGTTCAACAACGTGCCGATCTTCGACACCGGCGGCCGCGCCGCCACCACCACCTTCGTGCAGCGCGAGATCGGCGATGTGCTGATCACCTTCGAATCGGAGACGCGTGGCATCCGCAAGGAGTATGGCGACGACAAGTTCGAGCAGGTCACGCCCTCGGTCAGCCTGCTGGCGGAGTTTCCCGTCGCCATAATCGACAAGGTTGCCGACGAACATGGCACGCGCGATCTCGCCAAGAGCTATCTCGACTTCCTCTATACGCCCGAAGGCCAGGACATCCTCGCCCGCAACGGCAACCGCGTCCGCGATGCGGCGGTCGCCGCGAAGTACAAGGACCAGTTCCCCGACGTCCGCCTGCTGACAGTGGACGACGTCTTCGACGGCTGGGCCAAGGTGCAGGCCGAGCATTTCGCCGCCGGCGGCCTGCTCGACCAGTCCTATGGCAACCGCT
>NZ_RZSG01000862.1:0-2442 GCF_003997725.1 Mesorhizobium sp. M4A.F.Ca.ET.050.02.1.1 | reverse complement strand
CTCCCAGGGTGTGGAGCTTGACGTCCTGATCGCGGTCGTCCGGAATGTCGAAATGTTCCGAACGGAAATCGTAGTACCGGTATTGGGCGCCAACGACGAATTTGTCCGTGAGGGCAAAGTCGACGCCGGCACCGAGCGTCCAGCCGACATCTGTCCGCGTGTCTGCAACGCCATTGCGTGACGCTTCGATGCCGGCAAAGGCGATGCCGCCGATGCCGTAGACCAACACGCGGTCCATGGCGTAGCCGGCCTTGGCGTCGACGGAGCCGAACCATTTTATCTCGGCGCCGGCAGAATCTCCGAGACCGAGGTCCGCCGCGCCGTTGACCGAGGAATAGTTGAGGTCGGCCTGGGCGCCGAGAACCGCCTGGTCGAACTGCCAGAGGCCGGCGACGTGGCCGCCGATGAACCCGCCATTGAGATCCGGCGAGGCGGAAAACGGCGCGCCACCGGTCGAACTCATGTCGGAGCTTCCCCAGCCGTAGCCGCCCTGCAGGCCGGCATAGTAGCCAGTCCAGTCGAACCCCGGGGCGGTCATTGGCAGATCGGCGCCCAAGTCCGCCGCCTGGGCCGACCCGGACAGCAGCGCAAGTAAACCGGCACTGGCGAGCGTCAATCTACGCATCGAGTTCTCCGAAATGGCGGTTTCGAAAGACTCCCTGGTACAACCTAGCCTTATTCGCCGCAAAACGGAATTGGCTTCATTCAACAACGGTTTACGCCGGCGGGTCCGCACCCGATCCTCCAGGTCGCGCTGTTTTTCGAGAGGCGACGCCAGACGGTTGAAGGCGAACTTGGCCAGCACGGAGCCGGCGATGAAAATCAGGATAGGCGCGGCCCATGTCCAGAACGAATGCGAGGTAAAGAATGCCAGTCCGGCAAGGCCGGCCGTCACTGCGAAGATTGCGAACCTGATCGTCCCTGCCATTTTCCGCCAATCCGAATGATCGTCAGCGACCGACGAACATTCCGGCTCGCTGGCTATTTGGCGTCGATGAAATCCAGCGCCGCCTTGCTGTATTCGTCCGGCGCCTGGAGCATGGCGAAATGGCTGGCGTTGGGCAGGATGATCAGCTTCGCACCAGGAATGACCGAGGCCATGTATTCGGTGTGCTCGCGTTTGATCGCCTCGTCATGGTCGCCGGCGACGATCGCCGTCGGCGTGGTAATCTTGCCGAGTTGTTCCTTGGTCCACGCCGGCTCGCTCTCCCACATGTGGCTGATCTGGGCCACGAAGGCGTCATACTGGTCCGGTGTCTTCGACATCTTCTTGTAGTCGAGCCCAGAGCGCTCGATGTAGGCCGCAAAGGTCTTGTTGGTCATCACGCCCGGATCGACGCCATCGGTGGTGACATTCGCCGCCTGCGCAAAGAGCCTTGTCAGCCGTTCCGGATGATGCAGCGCGATGTCGATACCGATAATGCCGCCATCGCTCCAGCCGACAAGCGCGGTCTTGTCGATCTTCAGGTAGTCGAGCAGCGCCAGATAGTCCGACGCCATCAGGTCGTAGCCATAGGGCTGCTCCGTGCGGGTGGAGCGGCCATGGCCGCGGCTGTCAGCGACAATGACCTTGTGCGTTTTGGCAAGCGTCGCCACCTGGCTCGCCCAGATGTCGGCGTGGCCAAGGCCGCCATGGATGAGCAGCACCGGGTCGCCCGCGCCGAACACAGTATAGTACATCTGGATGCCGTTGACCGGCGCATAGCCGCTTTGCTCGGGCTTGGGCATCGCCGCAGGTTCCGGCAAGGTCTGCCAGCGTTCCTCGGCGGATACAGACCCGGTTGATGCGAGGAGCAGAATGGCGGCGGCAAATGCTTTCCAGAAACGGGTCATCATTCCCCTCTTAGGTTGAGGCCGGATGAGCAGCATCGCCTTTTGCGTGAAATAGTCAACAATTGCGGTCTGCTGCAGGACCCCATGCAGACGGCTCTGGTTCCTTGCTCCGACTTTTGCCAGACTGGCGGCAGCAGAGGACTTGCCGATGACAAATGCCAAAACCGCCAACGCCGCAAAGCCCAAACCCTGGGCGGAAGTGGCGACGCATCTCGTCGATGTCGCGATGGGGCGCAAACCCGCCGATCTCGTCATCCGCAACGGCCGTTGGGTGAATGTTCATTCAGGCGAGATCGTCGCTGGCACCGACATCGCCATCGCCGGCGGGCGCTTCGCCTATTGCGGGCCGAATGCCGGCCACGCCATCGGGCTAGGCACCAAGGTGGTTGATGCCGGTGGGCGCTATCTGGTGCCCGGCCTTTGCGACGCGCACATGCATGTCGAGAGCGGCATGGTGACGGTGACCGAGTTCTGCCGTGCCGTGATTCCGCGCGGCACCACCTCGATGTTCATCGACCCGCACGAGATCGCAAATGTGCTGGGCCTGGCCGGCGTGCGGCTGATGCATGACGAGGCCGTCGCCATGCCGATCAACGTGCATGTGCAGAT
>NZ_RZSG01000861.1:0-2449 GCF_003997725.1 Mesorhizobium sp. M4A.F.Ca.ET.050.02.1.1 | reverse complement strand
CTCCGGCACCTCGGGAAGCACGATTGTCTCCATCGTCTTCACGCTCGCCTGCGCCGCGCCCTTGCTGTCGGTGATCAGGATGATCTTGCCGCCGCGCGCCGCAACTTCCTGCATGTTGGACACCGTCTTTTCGAAGATGCGGTCATGCGGAGCGATGACGATGACTGGCATGTGCTCGTCGATCAGCGCGATCGGTCCATGCTTCAATTCGCCACCGGCATAGCCTTCGGCATGGATATAGGAGATTTCCTTGAGCTTCAGCGCGCCTTCCATGGCCAGCGGGAAGTTGGTGTCGCGGCCGAGGTAGAGCACATCGCTGTAGCGGGACAGCTCGCGCGCGATCCGCTCGATCTGGCTGTCCAGCTTCAGCACCTGGTTGGCGAAGCGGGGCGCCTCTGAAAGCTCGCGCACCAGCACTTTCTCCTCATCGCGCGAGATCGTGCCGCGCGCCACGCCCGCCCGCACTGCGAGCGAAGCCAGCACTGAGAGCTGGCAGGTGAAGGCCTTGGTCGAGGCGACGCCGATCTCAGGCCCGGCCAGTGTCGGCAGGACGACGTCGGACTCGCGCGCCATGGTCGATTCGCGCACATTGACGACCGCGCCGATCTTCATGCCGGCCCGGCGGCAGTAGCGCAGCGAGGCCAGCGTGTCGGCGGTCTCGCCCGACTGCGAGATGAACAAGGCGGCGTCGTTCGACGACAGCGGCATCTCGCGGTAGCGGAATTCCGAGGCGACATCGATGTCGACCGGCAGCCGCGCATAGCGCTCGAACCAGTATTTGCTGATCAGGCCTGCCAGATAGGCGGTGCCGCAGGCCGAGATCGCCAGCCGGCCGATCTTGGCGAAATCGAAGGGCAGCTCGAGCGGCTTCGACATGCCGGAGATGAAGTCGACGTAATGCGCCAGCGTGTGCGAGATCACCTCCGGCTGCTCATGGATTTCCTTTTCCATGAAATGCCGCCGGTTGCCCTTGTCGACCATGAAACCGGTCGACAGCGACTGCTGGCGCTTGCGGTCGACCTTGTTGCCGTCCATGTCGAAGATGGCGACCTCGTTGCGGCGCACCACGGCCCAGTCGCCGTCTTCCAAATAGGTGATCGAGTTGGTGAAGGGCGCCAGCGCAATGGCGTCGGATCCGAGGAACATCTCGCCCTCGCCATGGCCGACTGCCAGAGGCGGACCGTTGCGGGCGCCTATGATGAGGTCTTCGTCGCCTTTGAACATGATCGCCAGCGCGAAGGCGCCCGAGAGCCGCTTCAGCGCCTGGTGCGCGGCCTGGACCGGCTTCAGTCCCTTGGCGAGTTCGCGGGCTACCAGATGCGCGACGACCTCGGTGTCTGTCTGCGAGGAAAAGCTGTAGCCGTCGCGGGTCAGCTCGTCGCGCAGTTCGGCGAAATTCTCGATGATGCCGTTGTGGACGATGGCGACGCCGTCGGAAAAATGCGGATGCGCATTGGTCTCGTTCGGCACGCCATGGGTGGCCCAGCGCGTGTGGCCGATGCCGATCGTGCCGTCGAGCGGCTCTTCCTTCAGCCGGCGTTCGAGGTTGATTAGCTTGCCTTCGGCGCGGCGGCGGCCGAGCTCGCCATTTTCGATGGTGGCGACGCCGGCCGAGTCATAGCCGCGATATTCCAGCCGCTTCAACGCGTCGACGATGAGCGGCGCGACCTGCGAATGGCCGACAATTCCGACGATGCCGCACATGGCCGTTACCCCCGATTCCCTGCAGAAACCCAGCGCTATCTAGGGATTGCGGGCCTGCCGTGAAAGTCACTTTGCGTTTCGTTCCGTGTCAGCGGAACGGGTCTTGCTCGCAATGCACCCTGACATACCGCTGTTGCAATCCGATTACTGCAATCGTTCGGTTTTTCAAGCGCTTGGTTCTCGTTTCAGAAATATCTGGCTAAAGTCTGGCCATGGGCGAAGCCAAACCCACGGTGACACTCTGGCGTCCTGTCGGATCACAAGAGCTGAAGCTGATCGAGGCATCGGGCATGCGGGCGTTTCCGCCACGGCTGCCCGAACAGCCGATTTTCTATCCGGTCCTGTCCGAAGCCTACGCCGTGCAGATCGCACGCGACTGGAACGTACCCGCAAGCGGCTCGGGTTTCGTCACCCGGTTTGACGTGTTGAAGAGTTTTCTCAACCGGTACCGGGTCGAGCATGCCGGCAGCAAGGCGCATCTGGAATACTGGATCCCTACCGAAGACCTGCCTGAATTCAACAAGTCGATCGTCGGCAGGATCGAAGTGACCGCCGCTTTCGGCAAGGAAAGCGAGCTCGCCGGCTGACCGCTAGTGGTCGGCGCCGGCTTTCTTTTTCGCTGCCGCCGAGGCAAAGCGCTCGCGTATTTCCTTGCCCTTGCCGGGAATGGTCTTCTGGCGGGCGCGACCGAAGGCCAATGCATCGTCGGGCACGCTTTCGGTGATCACGCTGCCCGAGGCGATAT
>NZ_RZSG01000860.1:0-2449 GCF_003997725.1 Mesorhizobium sp. M4A.F.Ca.ET.050.02.1.1 | reverse complement strand
GTATATATAGAGAACGGGACAATTGTCCTGGACGATTTGCATAAATATGATATGGATCGCAATAAAGTATCATTGATGCTTCAAATGAAGATTTTTGGCCGCGGCAGCCGTGGAAGCGATGATCGATTGATGCATCGCTTGTCGTCACCGGAGATTGCTCAACCTGGGGGCAAAAAAGTAAGAGCATGCCTGGCTGCCTCTAAAGGCTCTGGAGAAGCCGTGCAAGAATGCATTGAGACCGCCGAAGCCATGGGCATCACCGAAGACTTCATGAACTTCTACTTCTATGCCGACGAGGTTATGGACAATGCCGCTAGGGTGAAATGCGGAAGAAATTAAACGTGCGGATTGTCAATCTCCGGCAACAAAAAACATCCACTGGCCGGCCGGCGTAATGCCGACGCGGTAGAAGATGTAGGCGCCGAACTGCTTCATGTCGTTATAGTCGCCGGCGGTGACGATCTTGAACAGCTCGACCCGCTGCTTGGCGTCGAGCTTGTCGAGCGGCAGGGCGAAGAAATACGGCCAGACATAGAGTTCCTGCGGCGTGCCGGCATCGACATGGACGTAGCCGGCGCTCAGCACCTCTTCCATGATGGCGAGGATTTCCTGACCCTCCGAGTCGCCGGCAAGCCCCTTGAGGAAGGTGATCGGATCGCCCTCGATGTCGCCCAGCGACAGCTGTGTCATCGAATCGCCCTTGCCGATCAGCGGCCTGAGCTTCTCGATGTCGCCGCTCCGGCAGGCCTCGACGATCAGATCATGCATGCGCTTGACCGGTTCCGGCAGCTTGGCGAGGTCGTAGACGACTTCCGGCGGCGGTGCGTCCGGGTCGGAGTTCGGGCTGGCGGTACCGCCGTCGTTCGCAGGCCCTTCCGGCTGGCTCTCCTCGGGCGCGTTGCCCGGCTGGCTGGTGGCGGGCGGGGTCGTGCCGAGCGGATCGGGCATCGGCACGGCGCTGCCGGGCGGCGCCATGTCGTCATCGGCCGATGGTGTCGCCGGCGAGGGCAGGTCCTCGCGTTTGATCTCGCTCAGGGCATGGGCAGGGCTGATCGTGAGGCTGAGCGCCAGCGGAATCGCGGCGCAGAAGGCGGCAAGCCAGAGGCTGAAAACCAGGCCGCGCGGCTGGCCTGAGGTCGAAAAATTCACCGCCTGCCTCTCCATGTGCCCAAGCCCGCCGGGCTGCTCGGGCCGGTTGGGTGCCTTTGATGCAATGATGCCCAAACGGCGCGCCGCCGTCAAAGAACCGGGCTCAGTGCTTCAGCCGCTCCGGTTCGAAGGCGCCGGCGATCACCTTTTCACGCATGCGATCGAGCAGGGCAAGAGCCGAGGTTTCGCCATTTGCGCGCAGCATCTCGCCAAACGCGGTTTCAAGCGCTGCCTCGGCGATGATTTCCGGCTCGATGCCGGCCGACAGCCCTTCCGCCCACGCCTCGCTATGGCTTTCCACGGCGGTCAGGCGCTTCTCCTCCCTGACCAACGCGTCGATGTCGTTGACGGCATGTTCCATTGCGATGTCCACCCTGTTCATGCGGCGATCCTTTGTGCGGACCGGGCCTGGGCTGTCCCTTTCACACGCGGGCTTGAGTAACCGTTTGTAAATACGACATTTTTGGGGTCATACCCGACAAAATCCGTCGCGTTGCAAAAGCCTGCGTTCGATAGTTTCCAAACTTAGCCGATTAGGCCGGCGAGCGGCACCAAAACCTTCAGTTTGAGTTAATTTCACATCCGCACCGTAACGTTTCGTTAACGCTGTTGCAGAAGTGCAACATAAGGATTGCACCAAGATGGCGGCATAGACAAGCGCTGGTTCTGAAAACCTGTGGGTGGCGAGGGGGCGGGAGGCCGGATGCCGTCAGTTGCCGTAGCGCGAGGCGATGTCGCGCGACAGCGTCTCGCCTTCCTTCATGTAGCGGCTGATGGCTTCCGTAGCCGAGGCCGTGCATTGCGTATAGGTGCCGCCGAAGGAACGGTAGCCGCGGTTGAACGAAGCGATGAAGCGGGCCCGCCGCTCAGGGTCGGGGTTTTCCGATGCCAGCAGCTTTTCCATTTCGACCCGCCACTGGTCGCCCTTCTCGCCGCAGAGATTGCGCAGGAAATGAAGCGATCCCAGCACTTCCGCCAACCGCATCAGCCCTGGTTCGAACGGCGCCTCGGCGGGGAACGCCGGCCAAGCCGTCAGCGCCATGCTGGCGGCAAGGCATGCGGCAAGGAGAGGCGAGGCGCGGGTCATCGGGACCTTGTCGTGGCGAGGATAAGGCTTTGTGGCGAAACATTTTGTCGCCTGCAAGGCGATTTTCGCGGCCCTACGCTCCTGTATTTTTCTGAGACCCGAGCAATTCCTCCGCCACCTCGAAAACGTCTCCCGCCAGCGGCATGGTTACCATCTCGGCAAGCGAATAGAACGCCGCGGCCTCGGCATCGTCCCTGGCCACCGGCTCGCCGC
>NZ_RZSG01000085.1:0-13057 GCF_003997725.1 Mesorhizobium sp. M4A.F.Ca.ET.050.02.1.1 | reverse complement strand
CGATACCAGGCGTCATCGAGAACGGCGTCTGTCGCCTGAGCCACCGGTTCAACTGGGCCGACGTGCCGTTTGCCGCCATGCTTGCCGAACTCGTGCATGTGCCGGTCTGGGCGGACGACGACACCAATGCTTTCGCGCTTGCACAGCAACTGTTCGGCCTTGGCCGGCATCATCGAACCGTCGGCGCGCTGGCCATCGGCGCCGGGATCAGCTGCGCGGTCGTGATCGATGGCTCGGTCCATCACGGGGCGAATGGAGCCGCGGGCAAGATGGGTCACTCGATATACGATCCAGATGGTCCGCTGTGCGAATGCGGCCGACGCGGCTGCCTGCAGACCTTTTTCTCGGAGCCGGCCTTGGTGCGGCGATGGAAAGAGGCCCGTCGCCTATCGGGGGAGGTCACACGCCACGACATGCTGAGCGCGGCTCAGGCCGGCGACAGCACAGCAATCGATCTGTTGCGGGAGGCAGGCCTGGGAATAGGAAGATTCCTTGGCGGCTTCTGCAACATCGTCGATCCGGAAGTGATTGTCGGCGGCGGCGAAGCCGTCACTTTCGGCGATTTTCTGTTCGAGCCGATGCGCGACGCACTGAAGCGCTATGCATTGTGGAGCCCGCCACCAATCACGCCAGACTGGGCAGACGATTCCTGGGCGCGTGGCGCGGCGGCGCTTGCGACCCAAAGGCTCTTCGACTTTGAAAGCAGCCCAGGCGAGGTCGCAGGCCTGGGACTGCAGATATCAGGTGTCTAGGCTCGTTGATGAGCGAAGAGGGCGATCTGGTCACCTACTTAGCCCATTCACGAACACGGCGCGCGACCTCAGCTGTCGACATCCCGTAGCGATCGTGAAGCGTCGGCAGAGCCCCGGCATCGAGAAACTCGTCGGGGAGCGCGATCTGCCGGAAGACAGGGCTCACACCCTCGCGCATCAGCAGGGCGGCCACACCTTCGCCCAGCCCGCCGATCAAGGTGTGGTTTTCCGCAACCACCACCATTCGCCCGGTCCGTCGCGCCGCGGTAAGTATCGTTTCTGCGTCGAGCGGCTTAATCGTTGGAACGTGCAGCACAGCGCAGCCGATACGGTCCGATTCGAGAGCTTTTGCGGCCTCCAGCACACGCATGGTCATCAGGCCGCTGGAAATGAACAGCACGTCGGCCCCTTCGCGCAGCAGCCGCGCCTTGCCGATCTCGAACCGGTAGTCGTACCCGTCGAGGACCACCGGCACCTTGCCGCGCAGGAGCCGCATATAGACCGGCCCTTTGTGGTCAGCGATTGCCTCGGTGGCCTGCTCGATATCGATCGCGTCGCATGGATCGATAATCGTCAAGTTGGGCATGCCGCGGAAGATGGCGATGTCTTCCGTCGCCTGGTGGCTGGGGCCGTAACCGGTGGTCAGTCCCGGAAGGGCGCAGACAATCTTCACGTCGAGCTTTTCCTCCGCGATAGCCATGCAGATGAAGTCGTAGGCGCGACGTGAGGCAAAGACGGCGTAGGTCGTTGCAAATGGCGTAAACCCTTCCCGGGCCATCCCCGCAGCCGCGCTCATCAGCACCTGCTCGGCCATGCCCATCTGATAGAAGCGATCCGGATGTTCCTGGGCGAAGACATGAAGGTCGGTGTATTTGGCAAGATCGGCGGTGAGCCCGACGATCCCGTTCCGCTGATGTGCCAGCCTGGCGAGCATGTGGCCGAAAGGGGCGCTGCGCGTCGGAATGCCGTCCGGGGCGATCGAGGCGATCATCGCCGAGGTGGTCTTGCGCTCTCCGGCAATGACAGCCTGACGTGGCTCGAATTTTGACAACCTCACTGCGGACGTCCCTTCTCCAGAGCCTCGAGCGCCAGCGTCCATTCATCCGGCTCGACACGGATGAAATGCGTGATTTCGCGGGCCTCCAGGAAAGGCACACCCTTTGCCATGCGCGTGTTGCAGACGATGATGCGCGGGCGCGGCTCCTTGAGGTCCCGGGCAATGTCGAATGCCGCGCGGACCGCCTCGATGTCATTGCCGTCGACACGCTGTGCGTGCCAGCCGAAGGCCTCAAACTTATCGGTCACCGGCTCGGAAGACAGCGTCGCCGTCGACGGACCGTCGGCCTGCTGGTTGTTGAAGTCGACGATGGCGATGAGATTGTCGAGCTTGTGGTGGGCGGCCGACATCGCCGCTTCCCAGGTCGAGCCCTCACCGAGCTCGCCGTCCGACAAGAGATTGTAGACGAAACTGTCGCTCCGCTTGCGCTTCAGCCCCAGGCACATGCCGACGGCGATGCCGAGCCCATGGCCGAGCGAGCCGCCGGTGATCTCCATTCCAGGCGTGTAGGCGGCCATGCCGGACATCGGCATGCGGCTGTCGTCCGTGCCATAGGTTTCGAGTTCTTCCTCCGGCAGCACGCCTGCTTCGATCAATGCCGCGTAGAGCGCGATCGCATAATGTCCGATCGACAGAAGAAAGCGATCGCGCTTCTCCCATAGCGTCTCATCTGGCCGATAGCGAAGCGCATGGAAATAGGCGACCGCGAGCACGTCGGCGATGCCAAGCGCCTGGCCCACATAGCCCTGGCCCTGGACTTCGCCCATGCGCACGGCATGCCGGCGGATGCGATAGGCCCGTTCGGCAAGGCTGATATTGCTGCCCGAGCGCGGCATCTCAAATTCTGCCGCCCCCTCAGCCATGGATCAGCATCCCGCCATTGACGTCGATCACGGCGCCGGTGATGTAGCTGGCCAGATCCGACGCGAGGAACAGGTAGGCGCCAGCCACGTCGCGCGCCTCGCCGAGGCGGCTGAGCGGAATCCCCTTGATGATGTCGGCGCGCATGGCCTCCGTCAGCTTGCCGCCGGTGATGTCGGTCTGGATCAGGCCTGGCGTGACGCAGTTGACGCGGATGCGGTCGGGTCCGAATTCGCGCGCCATCGCCTTTGCCAGGCCGAGCACGCCCGCCTTGGCGGCGGAGTAATGCGGGCCGCCGAAGATGCCGCCGCCGCGTTGCGCCGAAACCGATGACATGCAGATGATCGAGCCGCCATTCTCGCGCATGTGGGGAATGAAAGCCTGGCTGAGATAGAGCACACCGCGTAGATTGACGTCGAGAATGCGGTCCCAATCGCCTGGGCTGATCTCCAGGGTCTTCACCGGCTGGGTAATGCCGGCATTGTTGCAGAGCACGTCAACCTTGCCGAAGTTTTCGGTGACTTGCGCCGCCGCTGTCTTGCATGCGGCGAGGTCGGAGACGTCGCAGGCGAGGCCCATGTGGTCGCCTCCGAGCGAAGCGGCGGCATCCCGCGCCAGTTCCTCATCGAGATCGAGGATCGCGACGCGTGCCCCATGTTCGGCCATCAGCGCTGCCGTGGAGCGGCCTATCCCGCGTGGGCTCGCGGCGCCTGAAATGACCACAGCCTTGCCCTTCAGCAACATGTCGAACTCTCCTGCTTTTTCCAATCTCTTGGCGGATGATCTAGAGCCGGTAGAACCGGGCGGCGTTGTCGTGGAACAGCGCGAGCCGCTCTTCACGCGGATAGTGTCGCGTGATCTCCTTGAAGGCGTTCACGACGGCGTCGAAGCTCGAGAACAGCTTGTCGAC
The DNA here is from genome assembly GCF_003997725.1 of Mesorhizobium sp. M4A.F.Ca.ET.050.02.1.1. Lineage (NCBI taxonomy): Bacteria > Pseudomonadati > Pseudomonadota > Alphaproteobacteria > Hyphomicrobiales > Phyllobacteriaceae > Mesorhizobium > Mesorhizobium sp. M4A.F.Ca.ET.050.02.1.1. The sequence goes on along the minus strand of NZ_RZSG01000085.1, from coordinate 9,477 downwards.
CGGGAAGTTCGTCGCAAACATCGATCGATGGATGCCGAAGGCGGCGATCGCCTCCTCGACATAGGGACGGATCGACGCCGTCGTCCATGTCCAGTCGCCCATGCCGAGACCCGAGATCTTGCAGGCGACGTTCGGCGCCTGCGCCAGCTGGCGCATGCCCTTCTTCCAGGCGTCGAAATGCTCGGGTCCGTCGACCTGCATGCCGGTATGGTTGAGAATGATCTGCACGTCGGGAAAGGCGCGCGCCAATTCAAGAAACTCGCCCATCTGCGGATAATAGAGCTGCAGGTCAAAACTCAGCCCGCGCTTCGCCAACTCGCGGAAGCCGCGCCGCCATTCGGGTGTCCGGCTGACCTCCGGCCGCGCCAGATAGGTCTTGGCGGGATCGGCATGGTAATTCATCGACTGCCGGATGCCGCGAAAGTTCGGATATTCCATGTGTCGGTCAAGAAGGTCGCCGACATCGGGCTTGGACAGGTCGGCATAGCCGACGATGCCATGGGGAAAGCCCCGCTTGTTGGCGATGCCTTGCAGCCAGCGCGTCTCCCCAACCGGATCGGCGGGATTGAACCCGACGTCCAGATGCACCGATTTCACCAGGTTCTGGTTCTTGGCGTCTTCCAGATAGTCGTCGATCAGGTAGCTCTTGCGGATCGCCTCATAGTCGCCGAAGGCGGCCGGCTTAACGCCATCGGTCAGCCATGGATAATAGTGGGTCTCCAAATCCCAAAGGTGATGATGCGGATCGATGAAAGGCAGTTCGGCCACGGTCGGGGTCCCTCGCTTGCTGCTGGACCCGCCGGCTTCGCCGGCGGGTCCGTTCGAAGGCGGTCAGTTGCTCGGGGGGAAAACGCGGGCGATAACCTTCTTCGCCTCGGGACTGTCGACCTTATCGGCGGTGACCAATGGCATCACCAGGGCCAGATCCTGGGTCACCTTGCCTCCCGTCAGGGCGTTGTAGACTTGCTGGGTGCCGTCGATGCCTTGGCCGACCGCTTCCTGGAAGAAGATGCCCTGGATCGCCCCCTTCTTCAGCAGCGCAATGGTGGTGGGTGAGCCATCGGCGACGGTGATGCCAACTTTGCCGGTGAGGCCTCGGGTCTCGACCACCTTTGCGGCACCGCTCCCGGCCTCATCATACATGCCGTAGATAGCCTTGATGTCGGGATGTGCAGTCAGCAGGTCGTTTCCCTGGGTGACAGCCTCGTTGATGGTGAGGCCCCGGGTTTCAAGCATCTGGACCAGGTCGCAGCCGTCTGCCGCGAACGCCTCCTTGGCGCCCTTGAGATACTTCTGCGCATTCTCCCGGTCCTGCGGCAGCGACAGCATGCCTACCTTGTTGCCGCCGCGCTCCTTGGCGAGATCGCAGGTGAATTTCCCTTGCGCCTTGCCGGTCTCATAATTGTTTGCGGTGACAGAAGATGTGTAGTTGGTTAGTCCCGGCTGCGGACCGATGCCGGCGAAGGCGATCGGCACCTTCTGCTTTTCCAGATAATCGAGCAGCGGCGGCGTCGATGTTGAGCTGACCGGACCGATCACGATTGCCGCGACCCCCTTTGTCACGGCCGTCCTCGCATTGTCCATCTGTTTGGCCGGCGAGTTCTCCGAAGTGTACTCGACATAGTCCATGCCGAGTTCCTTGGCCTTCTCCTTCACGCCGTACCCGACCCATTGCCAGTAGGAGATGTCCAGCGAGGGCGCGATATAGGCGACGGTCTTCTTGTCCTCGGCATATGATGCGCTGGACAAGGCGGACGCCGCCAGTGCTGCAATCAGGATGCTCTTCAACTTCATCTTGGTTCCTCCCGTTGATGATCTAGAGTCGGTTCTTGTTGCTGAAGCGGTCGATCAGAACCGCAAGCAGGATCGCGGCGCCGGTGACGGAGCCTTGCCAGAAGCTGTTGACGCCGATGAGGTTCACGCCGTTCTGGATGCAGGTGATCATCAGCGCGCCGAGCACCGCGCCGATCGCGCTGCCGGTTCCGCCAAAGAGGCTGGCACCGCCGATGACGACCGCGGCAATCGCCTGCAGCATCAGGCTGGCGCCGGCCGTTGCCTCGGCATTGAGGATGTAGCTCGCCGTCAGCAGCCCGGCGAACGAGGCGAGCAGGCCGGAAATGACATAGGCGGCGAATTTGATGCGAAGCACGGGAATGCCGAGCAGCCGGGCTGCGGTCGCCGATGACCCGACGGCATAGAACCAGCGACCCAGCACGACCTTGCGCAGCACATATTCCAGCAAGACCATCAGGACGATGCAGAACAGAAGATGATTGGGGATTCCGGGGACGATCTCGCCGGAATTCAGCAGCCAGAAATCCGGCGCGCTGATCGGCATCGAGCGACCGTTGGTGACGATGAAGGCCAGGCTGCCCGCCACCGCGTAAGTGATGAGGGTGACGACGAAAGGAGCAAGCCTGACGACAGTGACGAGAAACCCGTTGATCGCTCCGAATACCAGCCCCACGGCCAAGCCTGCCAGGCTGGCGGTAAGATCGTCCGCTCCATTGGCCATTGCCAGCGCCGTGACCATTCCAGTCAGCGAGAACACCGAGCCGACCGAAAGATCGATGCCGCCGGTGACCACGACCAAGAAGACGCCGAGCGACATGATGATGAGCGGCGCGGCGGCCTGGATGATGTTTTGGACGTTGCCCATGCTGAGCGCCGCGGGGACGAATATGCCCACCGCCAGCAACAGGACGACAATCGCGCCGGCGATTGCGGCCTCGGTGCGGTAGGACAGAAGAATCCCGGGAGCGCGGGTCCCGGCGGCCCGAGCCTTCTTGGCCGTCGCGGCGCCGTTGGTTGCGTCGGTCATGCTGCCATCCCCGTCAGCTCGGCGAGCCCGTCTTCGGTGAAGCGCTCGTCTGGCAGAAACCCCTTCGGGCGCCCCTCGGTGTCGAAGGCGAAGATCACATCGCACAGCTCGAGCAGCTCGACGTTCTCGGTCGACCACCAGACAATGACTGCTCCCGTATCCGCCATCTCGCGGATCAGCGCGTAGATATCGTGCTTGGTGCCGATGTCGACGCCGCGCGTCGGCTCTTCCAGCACCACCATGCGCAGCGGCAATCCGAGCCAGCGCGCAACGATCAGCTTCTGCTGGTTGCCGCCGGACAGCGACGCCGGAAGGTCCCAGATCGAGCCCGCCTTCAACTTGAGCGCCGAGACCAGATCGGAACATTCCTGCCGTTCGGCGGCGCCGACGATCCGCCGGTTGTCGCGAACCCTGCGCGCGGCAAGCACGTTGTCGACGATCGGAAGCTGCGAAAGGATGCCCTTCGCTGCCCGGTCACCCGAGACGAAGCCGATGCCCGCGCGCGCCGCCGCGGCCGGGGAGGGGAAGCCATCTGCGAGACCCTCGCCGGAGAGGCGCCAGCCGGCGCCCTTTCCCGCGCCGACGAGGGGATCGATCAGGCCCGTCGGACCCGCCGGTGCACCGGCCAGCCCCAAGATGGTGCCGGGCCAGATTTCCAAAATGGCGCCGTCGGGCCCCAGCAACTCCACCGGCGTACCCTCTCGGCTGCGCTCCCGCCGCTTGAGCTGCGCGCCGGAACGGTGGGTCGATTGTCCCATCTGCTGGATGATCTCGGCGTCGCTCAGCGAGGCAAGCGGCGTCCCATTCGCCACAGTGATGCCGTCCCGCAGGATGGTGCAAACATCGCAGAGCTCGCGGATTTCCCGCATCCTGTGCGAGACAAATACGATTCCGATACCCTCGTCGCGCGCCAAACGCTTCAGCACGGAGAAAAGCTTGGCCGTCTCGCCTGCGGTCAGGTTGGCGGTGGGCTCGTCGAGAAGCAGCACTTCGGCGCCCGTTGAAAGCGCGCGAGCGATCTCCACGATTTGCCCTTCATGCAGGGACAATTTGGCCGCCGGGAGGTCCACGATCTCCTCGCCGATCGCCGCATCTATCAGGCGCAGCGCATTGAGCGCGATGTCGCGCATGCGGCGGCGGCTGCTCTGCGACAGGCCGGACTTCGCATGCACGATACCGATGTTTTCCGCGACCGACAGTTCGGGCAGCAGCGCCAGCTCCTGATGCACCACCGCTATGATCGGGCCGCCCCGGCCGAGCTTCGCCGACGTGAAGGCGACCTCGCCGGCATCGCGGGAGGTAAGGCCTGTGATGATGCGGATGAGGGTACTCTTGCCGGCGCCGTTGCCGCCCAGCAGCGCATGTATTTCGCCTGCCCGGACCTGAAAGCTCACGCCGCGCAGGACGCGGGTTGCGCCGTAGGTCTTCTCGACATTGGCAGCGTCGATCAGAGGCGTCCTGGTCGATGCCTGTGCGGCCGCGCTCACATTGCCGGCGACGCCCAGGCCCTGGGCCGTTTCCATCCTGCATCTCCTCCCGAGATCGCAGGGATGATGCGACCGATTGACATTCGGCTCAATTCTCGTTTCTTAACATTCTGTGTAGCTGAACTTAACTGACGATCACGATATGTCGGACATCAAGTTCAAGTCGATGGCGCATTTCGAAGCCGTTGCGCGCCTCGGCGGCGTGGCGAAAGCGGCGCAGGAATTGCAGGTGACGCCTTCGGCCGTCAGCCAGCAACTGCGCTTGCTGGAGCACCAGTTGGGCGTGCGGCTGTTCCAGCGCGAAAAGCGCCACCTTTCCCTGACGATCGACGGGGAGCGGCTCTACCAGACCACCACGCAAGCCTTCGAATCCATCCGCGAGGTTCGAAACGCCATCGTTCGGCAGCGCGAGAGCTTTCAACTCAGCCTCCGGGTCAGCCCGTCCTTTGGCGAAAAATGGCTGGCGCCGCGGTTGGCTGAATTCAGCAAGGACTATCCGACCTGGAATCTGCGGGTCGACGCGACACCCAATTTTTCGGATTTCGAAACTGAGGTCATTGATCTCGATCTTCGCTACGGCGACGGGGGCTGGGCCGGCCTTTATTCGGATTGCGTGGTCAACGACCTGATCCTGCCGATGTGCTCGCCTTCTTATCTCAACGAACTACAGAGGCTTTCATCCGACCCGCGCGAGCAGCTGCGCCAGGCAAGACTGATCGACAGCGTGAAGGCCTATTTCCGCTGGGATTACTGGCTGCCGCGTAACGGTGTCCAGGGCGCGCGCATGACCTATCCCTATCGTTTCGACCGCTCCTCGATGTCGGTTCAGCTGGCGAAGGATGGAGCGGGCGTGGTTCTGGAAAGCACGTCAATTGCGTTCGAGGACCTTGTTTCGGGCGCTTTGGTGCCCGTCTCGACCGAGTTCGACGTGATAGAGTTCCCCGGATACTGGCTTGTCTGTCCTTCGCGGCATATGAACCGGCGCGCGGTGCGCCTGTTTTCCGAATGGGTGTCGCGGGTCGGCAGGCGCGACACAGACCGTGCTCGGGATTTTATGTCCGAGTTAGGGCTGCGCATATCGTTTGAACGACGGCCTCATTTCGGATTGCGGGATGACAAGCCCGCCGCCATGGCTTGAACAAGAATATCTGGCGCTCTTGCTGGATTCCACGCTCCAAACAAGCCAGTTCGCGACATAGGTAGAATAAAGTTATCTGGGGATTGGAAGCGCCGATCTCGCTTGTTTTGTTTTCGACCAGACTATGTGGGCGATCCATTTCTTCCAATGTCGTGAGCTGCTCGGCTCAGTGCAACCGTACCCCGTTGCAAGCTGTGGCCTTGAGACCCTCCTGGCTGCTCAGGACCTAACGCTGAACACCTCCGACCACACCTACAGATTCCCGTTGCGCACTGCGGAGTTCCTCGACTACGCAAACAGGCCTCCCAAGGCCCTGCGAGGTGGATTTGGCTAGCGACCTGGCTTGCAAATCACATTCATGCGCGCTAGTGTATGCAGAATTCAGTACGCAATCGAAGGCTGGCACACGGGCATGACATCTCAGACGGTCGCCTCAACTTCGAAAGATGAGCAAAATCCAGGAGACCGGGCAGGTGTGGACGCCGACACCTTTCGTGGCATATTCGGCGGGTTTCCCAGTGGCGTAACCATCGTGTCGGCAACCGACTCCGGTGGAGCGCCGGTCGGGTTGACCGTCAGTGCAGTGATGTCCCTGTCGCTGAGCCCCCCGCAGCTGGTCATATGTCTGCAATCGTCAAAATACACGCTTCAGGTCATCCGGGCCCAGAAGCGTTTCGCGGTCAATTTTCTGGCCAGCGATCAATCGTGGATCTCAGATCAGTTCGCGTTCGGTCAAGGCGATAAGTTCGGCGGCATAGATTGGGCTTTTGGCGAAACCACGGGTGCTCCCGTGATCAAGGACGTGCGTGCATATGCGGAATGTCAGGTGGATTCCCTGATTGAATCTGGCGACCATACGATTGTCGTTGGACGCCTGGTCGCCGGCGGCACAGCCGATGCTTCTCCTTTGGTTTATCACGCTCGCAATTACGCTTTGCTTTCGGCCCATCCTGGAAGCTCTCGCAGGGCACCTTCGGACCGGCCAAACAACAAGTAGGCGCACAATCGCGGCATTGCATCGAAGCTGAGGCACAGGTTTTGCCAAACCACGGATTTGAACGACCGTCGGCTTTCATGACGAACATGGCGCCGCCGTCGTTTAGGTAGGGAGCACTGATTACCGTGCAGGAACTTGAAAAGAATGCAGCGGTTGGCGTGCCGGCTTACGCGATGGTCAAGAAGCTGATCGTTGACAGCAATTTGCGACCCGGTGAACTGATCTCCGAAAGCGACCTTGCAGAGCGTCTGGACATCGGCGAACCGCTAATCAGGGCGGCGGTGGAGCGATTGGTTGAAGATGGTCTGGTCAATCATGTAGACGCGAAGTTCCTGCAGGTGGCTGCGCTCGATAGAAAATACATCGACGATGTCTACCAGGTTAGCAAGGCCCTCGAGATTCAAGTCGCGGTACAGTCGATAGACCACATACCGGCAGACGCGGTCGAGGAGTTCGCGATGGTGCTCGAAAACATCCGACCGAACGTGGAAGCGGGCAATCCATACCCGGTTCGCGAGGCCTATGAGCATCTGCAGCGCATGTTCCTGACATACTGCGAGAACGATCTTATCTGCTTGATACTTGGACGGCTGCAGGATCATCTGACCCGCGTCAGGCTGGCCAGTCGCGCTACCGATGACCGCCAATGGCTGCACATAGAATATTGGGTCATGAAGAACGAACTCGATGCGCTTCGTGCGCGCGACGTCAACAGGCTGACCACAACGCTTTCCGCGCATATGGACATGTTCCGGCGCTGGATACTCCAAAGCTGGATCTCACCCGATCAAGCCGAGAAAGGCTGACGGTTTCTTCGCAGGGCAAAACCGCCGTCAACCCAAAGGTCCGGCCAGTCATGAATCCTGCCTCATCGCTTGAGATATCCTCGGCGTCGTTTCCTTCCTGGTTCACATGGTCGAGCTCTAAGGGATCTTCATCGAAGCGCCTCGGAGCGAAGTCTCGACGCCATCCTGTCCACAGGCGGCTCTTGGGGAAACGCTCATAACTCGAATGGAACGAACACGCTTCCCGCCCCGACTGACCGTAGCGCAGTGAACATGAAGCCTACGCCCCTTGCCCCGTCGTGAACGGTGGGGAAGTCTCCATTGTCGGGCGTGTTTCGACCTTCCGAAATTGCCCGCGCCACCGCTGAATAAATGTTGGCGAACGCCTCGAGATAACCTTCGGGATGGCCGGCAGGAATTCTGGAGGCTGCTTTCGCTCCGGCGCTGACGCCCGCGCCGCCTCGGGCAAAGACAACCGGCTGCTGCCCGGATGCCGTAAAGGTGAGTTGTTCGGGATGCTCTTGGTGCCAGGTGATCGCGGCATCGGATCCGAACACACGCAGTGCAAGGCCATTTGGACAGCCGTGAGCTATCGAGGTGGTCCAAAGGGCTCCACGGGCTCCACCTTCGAAGCGCAGCAACATGTTGACATGGTCGTCGAGCGGATTGCGCAAGCTGGCCAAATCCGCAGCCAGCGCTTCTACACGTAGCCCGCTGACATATTCGGCCAGATGGAATGCATGCGTCCCAAGCGACGCCACGACACCGAGCGCTCCTGCCTTGGTCTGGTCGTGCTGCCATTCCTTCTTGCCGAAGGCCTGCGTCTGGTACTGATGCGCATATTCCACCTGGACGGATAGGATCTGGCCCAGCCTGCCCCCGGCAATCATGTCCCTTGCCATTCGCACCATGGGATAGCCCGAATAGGTGTATGTTACTGCAAGCAATCGACCAGTCTCGGCCACCCTTGCGCTCAGGGCGCGGGCATGCTCGCGGTTCACTACTAGCGGCTTGTCGCAGATTACGTGTATGCCCTTGGCAAGAAACGCATCGGCGATTTCATAGTGGGTTTCGTTGAACGTACAGATCGTGACGGCGTCGATGCCGTCCGGGCGCTCAGCCTCGCGCGCAGCCATTTCAGTGTGGTCTGCATAGGCTCTTTGCGGGTCGATGAAGAGGTCTCGCGCGACCTGTCTGGTCCGCTCCGGGTTGCGGGAGAAGACGCCCGCAACCAGCTCCCAACGACCGTCCAGGCGCGCTGCCGAGGCGTGGCTGGGCCCGATCGAACTGCTGCCGCCTCCACCCACCATGCCCAGCCGCAGCCTTCGGCCGAATGCATCTGCCTCCGTCATCGGAGCCTCTCCAGTTGAACTTGCAATCGCGATCGATCGAGAAACAGGCCCCGTTACGTGCGCAGATCTCCGAGCGCTTTAACAACTTGGAAACAGGGGCCTCAGCATCTATCAAGTCTGATTTCTGAGGTCTGCCCAGAAGCTTTTGGAATGCTGGCGAAATGCGCGGCCAAGGCGATGTTCCGACAGCCCAAGCCCATGTCGAAAGGCCCTCTCGGAGAGCCGGATTTCAGCTCCCAGGCCGCATCGGTGGCCGGGGACGCGCCGGCTTCCGAGCCGAGCTCTCTCAACTGGCCTGCGCCATAGCCTGAAGGCCGGTGTGAACATCGATTATTTCCAACCCTGCCGCGAGCGTTTGTGTATCCAGTATTCAATCTTGAGTGAGCGTCCTGTCAAGAGAAAACATTCGTGACCTCGGCGCCTCCGGGAGCGGTTTTTAAAGGCATCTTTCTCCACTTGATGATCGGGGAGACGAACGTTGACAGCCTGAATCGCAAATTGCATACTGAATGCGATTGATCCTTCGAGTTGCGGGGTCGTGAGGGCTGGCTTGGCGGTTCCTTGAGTTGATGGACGCGAAATGACGGAAAAGAAGAACAGGCTGATCCTGCATTCGTCAGTGGCTTGGCACGTGCCCCTGATCATGGACATCGATGTGGCGCGAGCGGTCGGTTTCGACGGCATAGATCCATCAACCAGAAAACTGCGGGGCTTCCTCGATGCAGGGTTCACCGAACAGGAACTGCTCGCCAGGCTCGAAGGCATCGACATACCGGGTTTCGGCGCCGTCTTCGATATTGAGAGGGGAGGCGCGTCAGAAGCCGATTTGATGATGGAGGCGGAGTCTACCTTCAGACTGGCACACCTCGTCGGGGCAAAGGGCATACAGGTGATGAC
>NZ_RZSG01000859.1:0-2452 GCF_003997725.1 Mesorhizobium sp. M4A.F.Ca.ET.050.02.1.1 | reverse complement strand
CGCGTGCTGCGCGCCTATCATGTGCGGCTGGCTGAGACCTCCGATCCTGAAACGCCGCTGCTTGCCGATATCAGGGATTATCTCGAACCGTTCGGCATCGACGTCGAAACGGCGATCCCGCTTGGCCTGATCGGCACGCTAGACAGCGCCGTCTACAGCGCCGGGCAGATTCGCGACCGTTTTTCGCCGGATGGCTGGCTGGCGCTGAAGGACCTGTCGAAGACCATCCATCAGTTCGCCAGGACCGTGGCGCCAGGCGACGACGCGACCCGGGCGATGACGGTGATCCTGCGCAAGCTCGCCGGCTTCTCCGGCCTGCTGCACGAGAACATGTACCGCTTCACCGGCTGGCGCTTTCTCGAAATCGGCCGGCGGCTGGAGCGCGGCATCCAGATCGCCCGCATGCTTGCCCGGCTGACCAGGGCTGGCGCGCCCGACGGCGCGCTCGACATGATGCTGGAGATCGGCGACAGCGTCATGACTCATCGCCGGCAGTACCCGGTGCAGGCCGGCCGGCGCACGGTGATCGATCTCCTGGCGCTCGACCCGCTCAACCCGCGCTCCATCCTGTTTCAGCTCGAGCGGTTGAAGGCGGAGATCGGCATGCTGCCTTCGAGCGGCGGCGAAGGGCACATGTCGCCGGCGGCAAAGGAAATCCTTCAGCTCAACACGGCGATCGCCGTCATGGAACCCTCGGACATGACGGCGCAAGTCATCGACGATCTCGCCAATGAGATCGGCGGCCTCTACAACAGCCTCGCCAAGGCCTTTTTCGGATAGCGCATGCTCTACGACATCAGGCTTCATCTGAGCTACGACTATGATGCCGCGGCCGGTGGCGGCCGGCACCAGGTGCGCGTGCTGCCGCCGACGATTGTCGGCGTGCAGCGGGTAGTCGCGGCTTCGCTGTCCTTCGTGCCGGCTCCAGGCGAGCGCTCCGACTTTTCCGATTTCTTTGGCAACAACGTCACTTCGATCGCCTTTCGCGATGCACATGACGCGCTCGACATCCGGATGAGCGCGCGCGTGTCGGTGTCGCGCCCGGAACCGGGGCTGGACGTATCGCCCGACCTCCAGCGGCTGCGGGAAGAACTCGGCGGCGTGCGGTCGCTGTCGCCGGATTCCCCGCATCATTTTCTTGCCGCCAGCGATCATGCCGGCATCGATTCCGCGATCACCGCCTATGCGAAAGGCAGCATCGCCGGCTCGACCGTCGCCACGGTCCTGGACCTGTGCAACCGCATCCATCGCGATTTCACCTATGATGGCGAGGCCACCACCGTGCAGACCCGCGCCAGCGATGCCTTCGGCCTGAAGCGCGGCGTCTGCCAGGACTTCTCGCATATCATGATCGCCGGCCTGCGCGGCCTCGGCATTCCCGCTGGCTATGTCAGCGGCTTCCTGCGCACCATACCGCCAAAGGGCAAGCCCCGGCTCGAAGGTGCCGATGCCATGCATGCATGGGTCAAGGCCTGGTGCGGGCGTGACGCCGGATGGCAGGAATTCGATCCGACCAACGGCATGCGGGCGAGCAACGACCACATCACGGTCGGCTACGGGCGGGACTATTCCGATGTGGCGCCGATCGTCGGCGTGCTCAAGACGACCGGCGGCCAGGCGGCCGAGCAAGCGGTCGATGTCATTCCGGTCGTGCTCGAAAAGCTGTGAACACATCGGGGTCCAGGCCTGTGCCGTACGGGCGGAGCGAGCAAAGACTGCTTCTCAAATCCGGACGCTGTCGCTATCTTGCGCTTCGGGGCGGTACGGCCGGATGCATGGGTTTTGCGCCGGTGCGGAGTTGTCATTGAAAGCTGTCAGCGTCATCATTCCGGCACACAATGCAGCAGCGACCATAGTGAGGACGCTGGGATCGCTGCGTTCGGAAGCGGACGCCATCGGCGAGGTGCTGCTGGTCGACGATTTGTCCTCGGACGGCACGGCAGCGGTCGCCAGCGATGCTGCTTCACGGTTGGGCCTGCCGTTGCGCGTCATCCAGTCCAACTGCAGGGACGCCGGCGGAGCCCGCAATCTCGCCCTGTCGCAGGCGAACCATCCCTGGATCTACATGATCGATGCCGACGACCTGCATCTGGAGGGCGGGCTGCGGTCATTGCTGCTTCAGGCCAGCATGCAGGCAAGGGCCGACATGGTGGTCGGCGCCTATCGTCGGCGGACCGACGGCGTCGACCGGCAGATCAAGCTGCCTGCCGGCTATACGGCCGCGAGCATCGCCAATGCCTCGGCCTATATCGAAGGTCACATACGTTCGATTGCGGTGGGAAGCGCGCTGGTGTCCCGGCAGGCGATCGGGGAAACGCGGTTCCCAACCGGGCTCGCCTATGACGAGGACACGTTGTTCTGGGCAAGGGTGTTGAGCAAGGCCCGGCTTGCGATCATCACGCAACCGGTCATGACCTACTGTGTTTCGGCGGAACGCTCCGACGACCGCTTC
>NZ_RZSG01000858.1:0-2453 GCF_003997725.1 Mesorhizobium sp. M4A.F.Ca.ET.050.02.1.1 | reverse complement strand
CCGGCAAGGCAGCCGAAGGCGACCGCGTGACCATTGACTATGTCGGCAAGATCGGTGGCGAGGCGTTCTCCGGCGGCGCCGGCAACGACCAGCCGCTGGTGTTGGGTTCCAAAGAGTTCATCCCGGGCTTCGAGGACCAGCTGATCGGCGCCAAGGCCGGCGACGAGAAGCAGGTCACCGTCACCTTCCCGGAAAACTACCAGGCTGCGCATCTGGCCGGCAAGGAAGCCACCTTCGACGTCACCGTCAAGGAAGTGGCGAAGCCGGGCGAACTCGAGATCAATGACGAGACGGCCAAGAACCTCGGCCTGGAATCGCTGGAGCGCCTGCGCGAGATCGTGCGCGGCCAGATCGAGAACCAGTTCGGCTCGATGACGCGCCAGAAGGTCAAGCGCCAGCTGCTCGACCAGCTCGACGCATCCTATTCGTTCGAGGCGCCCTCGAAGCTCGTCGAGGCCGAGTTCAACAACATCTGGAACCAGGTCAACCGCGATCTGGAAGCCGCCGGCCGCACCTTCGCCGACGAAGAGACGACGGAAGAAGAGGCGCGCGCGGAATATATGCGCCTGGCGGAGCGCCGCGTGCGCCTCGGCCTGGTGCTCGCCGAAATCGGCGAGAAGGCCGGCGTCACCGTCTCTGACGAGGAATTGCAGCGCGGCCTGTTCGAGCAGGTTCGCCGCTTTCCCGCCAACCAGCAGCAGGAAGCCTTCGAGTTCTACCGCAACAACCCGGACGCGCTGAACACGCTGCGCGCGCCGATGTTCGAGGAGAAGGTGGTCGACCATCTGCTCGGCCAGATCTCCGTCACCGACGTCAAGGTCGGCAAGGAAGAACTGATGGCCGACGACGAGGACAGCGAGACCGTGGCCAAGGCGAAGCCGGCGAAAAAGGCTGCATCGAAGAAGGCCGAAGCCAAGGCAAGTGAAGCCAAGGCCGGCGACGACGCAGAGGAACCAAAAAAGAAGGCGGCGCCGAAAAAGAAGGCCGCCAAGGACGCCGAGTAACGCGCGTACCAGACTTGAATTTGCCAAAGGCCGCCCTCGGGCGGCCTTTTTCGTTGAGGCCTGGTGTTGTGGCTTCGGCGCAACAGCGGCGTGCTCGAATGGTGGCGCGCGGCTGGCGATACGAAACCTTGATGATTATCTGCGCTTGTGTCGCGAAACAGAGGGCGTTGGAGGCATCGTTGAGGCGGTTCGTCGAAAAGGGCGGCGTGGTGGCGGCGGCGCTCGCTTTCATCTCTGCCTGCGGCGTGGCCGAGGCCGATGCCGCTCTCGACAATTGGCGTTTCGATACCAGCAATGACGGTCTGGTCACCGCCTCGCTTTATGCCGACAACAAGCTTCTCACCGGTGGCGGCGCGCTGGGCTACAGTCCGGTGCTGACCATCGCCTGCCAGCCGGGTGGCGAGCCGCACTGGAGCGAATGGGTGCAGCTCAACGATGCCGTGTCCGCCAGCCGCAAGATCACCATGTCGGTTACTGTCGACGGCGACCGCAAATTCGATGAGAGCTGGTCCGTCGGTACGCGCGGCAAGGTGCTGGTCAGGGATGGCGCCGATGGCATCAAGCGGCTGGTGCCGGCGAGCCGGCTTCTGCTTTCCTGGCGCTTCGGCCTGCTGGCGGGACGCGGCGAGGCGGATTTCGACCTTTCCGGACTTGGCGAGGCGGTCGACAGGATCGCCGGGGCTTGCAACACCGATCCACCCTGAGCGCGTCCTAAACCATCGCAATCTCTGGCTTTTTCTATCCGCCGTTCGGAATCCGTGGTATGTAGGTGCCGCAATTCCACTGCGGCAGTGCGGATATTCCGTACTTGCCATCAAAGGGCGCAAGCCGACGTGATCGGCTGCGTGAATCGTCCAAGGCAGGATGACGACCAGGGAGGAAGTGCCATATGCGCGCCATCGCATTTATTGCAGCCGTGTCCGTAACAGCCTTCACCGCCCATCCCTCGCAGGCGCAGGACGCCGCGGCGGGTGAGAAGGTTTTCGTCAAATGCAAGGTCTGCCACATCGCGGACGAGGACAAGAACAAGATCGGCCCTTCATTGCATGGCGTTATTGGCCGCACGGCGGGCACGCACCCTGATTTCGCATACTCCCAGGCGATGATCGATGCCGGCAAGTCCGGCGTCAAATGGGACGACCCGACGCTGACGACCTATCTTCACGATCCCAAGGCCATGGTCAAAGGGACCAAGATGGCGTTTGCCGGTCTCAAGAACGACCAGGACGTGGCCAACGTCATCGCCTATCTCAAGCAGTTCTCGCAATAGTCATTCTTCCTGCCTCCATCGGTGGTCGCCTGCAATGTCGACTAGGGAAAGCCGCCTCGAGGACAACGGCATTCGCCTCTCGGAAGCGACGGCCGCCGATTTCTTCGCGCTGCTCAAACCGCGCGTCATGGCGCTTGCCGTCTTCACTGCTTTCGTCGGCTTGATGGTGGCGCCCGGCT
>NZ_RZSG01000857.1:0-2455 GCF_003997725.1 Mesorhizobium sp. M4A.F.Ca.ET.050.02.1.1 | reverse complement strand
AGATAGTCGCCCGGCCTCTATCCGGGCGACTATCTCGTGCCGGTCGGCCAGGCGCTGGCGCAGGAGTTCGGCGGCAAACTGCTGCAGATGCCGGAGGACGAGGCGCTGGCCATCGTCAAGGATCGCACTATCGACGCAATGATGGCGATGATCCGTGAGGACCTGGCGCTGCTCAACGTGCATCACGACGTGTTCTTCTCCGAGCGCACGCTGCACGCCGACCATGCCAAGAAGATCAGGGCGGCGATCGCCGACCTGACGCTGAAGGGTCATATCTACAAGGGCAAGCTGCCGCCGCCCAAGGGCGAGAAGCCGGACGACTGGGAAGACCGCGAGCAGACCCTGTTCCGCTCGACGGCCGTCGGCGACGACATGGACCGGGCGCTGGTCAAGTCGGACGGTTCCTTCACCTATTTCGCCGCCGATGTCGCCTACCTCAAGGACAAGGTGGAGCGCGGCTTCGTCGACCTGATCTATGTGCTGGGCGCCGACCATGGCGGATACGTCAAGCGGCTGGAGGCGCTCGCCCGGGCCATCGCCGGCGACGAGGTGAAGCTCACAGTGCTGCTTTGCCAACTGGTGAAGTTGTTCCGCGACGGCGAGCCGGTCCGCATGTCCAAGCGCTCCGGCGATTTCGTCACACTGCGCGAGGTGGTCGAAGAGGTCGGTCGCGATCCGATCCGCTTTATGATGCTTTACCGCAAGAACGACGCGCCGCTCGACTTCGATTTCGCCAAGGTGACCGAGCAATCGAAGGACAATCCGGTGTTCTACGTGCAGTACGCCTCGGCGCGCTGCCACTCGGTGTTCCGGCAGGCGAGCGAGCAGTTGGGCGAGGCTAATTTCGATCGCAACCGGCTGACGGCTTCGGTGGCTTCGCTCTCGGACGAGGGCGAAATCGGCCTGATCCGGAAGCTGGCTGAATATCCCAGGCTGATTGAGTCCGCGGCTCTTGCATTGGAGCCGCACAGGCTGGCATTCTACCTCTACGATCTGGCTTCCAGCTTCCATGGACACTGGAACCGGGGGACCGATAATCCCGACTTACGTTTTGTTAAGGTTAACGACCGACAATTGACGTATGCCAGACTAGGGCTGGTGCAGGCTGTTTCGGACGTTTTGACGTCCGGCCTGACGCTGATAGGGGCGGATGCGCCCACCGAGATGCGTTAGGTTTGACTAAAAAACCTGTCACCTTTTGCCCACATTGCGCTGGTAAGGGCCAACCCTGCGCGACGTCCATGGCGTCCGACTGTGTGCGAGTTCGGGAACAATAATGGCAGACAGAACCCAGCTGAAAGTAGCCGATCGCAACGACATCGCTGACGACGATCCGTTTGCGGAACTGACCAGGATCATGGGTTTCGACCCGCGCCAGCCGGTAAAGCCGCAGGCGCCTGTCCAGAAGGCTGCGCCCGCCAATCAGCCTGCCGCGGAGGGCGATTTCGACATCGACCTCGAGAAGGAACTGATGGGCGAGTTCGGCGCGGAGGAGAGCAAAGCCGTCGCGCAACCGAAAGAGCCGGCTTTCGAAGCCGCGGCCCGCAACGCGCTTGACGACGAGCTTGCGGCGTCGCTCGACCAGGACTTCGTGTTCGACGATATCGAGGACCATCATTTCGCCACCGCGCCCGCGGCAGGCGCTGTAGCGGCGCCGCAGGTCGATGCGGAGCCTGAGCTCGCAGCGGCCTTCGATGATGATCTCGGCCAGGCGGTCGCCAGTTCGCTCGAAGACGTCTCTCCGCTCGACGACGATCTGCCGATGGACGACGAGCTTGCCGCGTCGCTCGATCGGGAATTCCAGCTCGGCGATCATGCCGTCGAGGCAGTCGACCATCGTGCCGCAGAGGTTGCAGCGCCGGCGGTCGAAACCGCGTTCGAGGACGATTTCGATAATGCTGTTTCCCTGTCGCTCGAGGATGAACTGACGCTCGACGACCACGCGTCCGCTGATGACTACGTCGCTCTGGCCGTTGCCGAACATCCGGCGCCTGTTCAGGCTGTTGCCGACCAAGCGATTTCAGAGGAGGACTTTTCTGGTCACTTCGACGAGGCGATGGCCGATGTCGACACGGATATCGAGGCGCAGGCGGAACACCCGGCTGAAATCGATGAGCCGCTGACCGTCGAACAGCCTGCCGACGCTGCTTATGCCGCCGACACAGACGGTTCCGAGCTTGCCGAGCAGGCGTCCTTCGACGACGATTTCGCGCTCAGCATCGACGATGCCGAAGAGTCGCTGGCTGCCGCAGTGCCTGTCGAGCCTGTATATGCCGTCGAAGGCGATGCCACAGACCTTGCCGCGCAGGAAGCCTTCGAAGATGATGTCGAGCATGCGCTGACCGAAGAGGTTGAAGAGCCGGCTGCCGAATTCGCCGCCTTTGCGGACGAGCCGATCGCGCCTGCGGTCTTCGAGCTTGATATCGAAGATGCGCCGGCCGGAGAGGTTGAAGAA
>NZ_RZSG01000856.1:0-2459 GCF_003997725.1 Mesorhizobium sp. M4A.F.Ca.ET.050.02.1.1 | reverse complement strand
CGGTGGAGGAAGAGGATGCGGTCGCCGTGATGAAGCGGCTGGCGCGACCCTTGGGCCACGATCCGGCGATCATCTCCGGCGAAAGCGGCGGTGCGGGGCTCGCCGGACTGATCCGCGCGGCAGGCGACAAGCAGATGCGCGCGGCACTCGACCTCGACACCCATTCGCGCGTGCTCGTCATTAACTCCGAGGGGGCGACCGACCCCGGCCGCTATGCCGAACTGGTCGGCGTGGCGCCGGACGACGTGCTGATGCAGCCTGCCTGAAACAAGTCCGGAAAGTATATAACGGTCAGGCTCGGCGGCTTCGCCGTAGCAGGCTCGGCGACTTCGCCGTAGCTTTCGGTCCGGGTGCGTAAAGAACAGGCTTAGGGGCGACGATGGCCAAACTCGACCAGCAGGCACTGCACCGCGAGATGACGGCGTGGCGGCACGATCTCCACGCGCATCCCGAATTCGGCTTCGAGGAGAAGCGCACCTCGGCCTTCGTTGCCGAAAAACTCCGCGCGTTCGGGCTGGAGGTCGCCGAAGGCATCGGCGGCACCGGCGTCGTCGGCACGCTGACCAGGGGCAGCGGCAACCGGGCGATCGCACTGCGCGCCGACATGGACGCGCTGCGCATCGCCGAGCAGGGCACGATGGCCTACCGCTCCCAGACACCCGGCACCATGCATGCCTGCGGCCATGACGGCCACACCTCGATGCTGCTCGGCGCGGCAAAGCTGCTTGCCGCCGAAGGCGGCTTCGACGGCACGGTGCGCTTCATCTTCCAGCCGGCCGAGGAATGGGGCAGGGGCGCGCTTGCCATGCTGGACGACGGACTGCTCGAGCGCTTCCCCTTCGAGGAGATCTTCGGCCTGCACAACATGCCGGGCCTGCCCATTGGCCATTTCGAGACCCGCGTCGGGCCGATCATGTCGGCCGAGGACAATTTCGAGATCGTGCTGAAAGGCGTCGGCGGCCATGCCGCGCGTCCACATGCCGGCCAGGAGACGCTGGTCGCCGCCTGCGCGCTGGTCGTCAACCTGCAGACCATCGTCTCGCGGCGCCTGAGCCCCGCCGACATCGGCGTCGTTTCGGTCACCGAGCTGATCACCGATGGCACCCGCAACGCGCTGCCGGGCCTTGCCCGCATCCTCGGCGACGCCAGGAGTTTCCGGCCCGAGGTGAGTGCCGCGATCGAGAAGGAGATGCGCCGCATCGCCGAGGGCACGGCGCAGGCCTATGACGTCGCCGCCGAAGTCACTTACACGCGCGAGTTCGTGCCGCTGGTCAACGACGCAAGCCTGGTCGACGAAGCTTTTGCTGCGGCCCGGAGCGTGCTGGCCGGCGATGCCGTCGGCGTCGCGGCCGAGCCGATGACCGGCTCGGAGGATTTCGCCCGCTTCCTCGCCCATGTGCCGGGCTGCTTCATCTTCCTCGGCAACGGCGCCTCCGCACCGCTGCACAATCCGTCCTATGATTTCAATGATGAAGGCCTGGTCCATGGCGCGCGGTTCCATGCGGCAGTGGTGCGGCGGCGGCTGGCGGCGGAGGGCCCCTAAACCCCATCCCCCGCCTTCTCGATCGCCTCGAGATAGAACATCTTGCTTGGCTGCAGATGGTCGACGCAGAGCTGCGCCAGCACCCAGTTGTCCCGGCGCTTCATTGCCTCGATCATGAACCAGTGGTGCTGGCGCGAGACTTCCAGCTTCTGCGGATCGGCGAGTGAGTTCGCCCGCACCGGTAGGCTGAGCCGCATGTAGTGGTCGATCGACGACACCAGGTAGTCGTTGCCGCAGGCCGAGAACATGGTGAGGTGGAAACGGTCATTGGCCTCGTGGATGCCGCGCAGATAGTGGGCGTCGACATGGGCGCTGTAGACCCGGTGGATCTCCATCAGCTCCGCAATCAGCGCATCGCTGGCCGGCAGCGGGATCATCAGCGCCGCCTGCCGCTGCAAGAGCTCGCGCACCTCGTAGATCTGCCTGACCTCGTCGGGTGACAGCCTTCTCACCATCGCGCCCTTGTTGCGTTCGCGGGTGACGACGCCGAGCTTCTCCAACTGGTAGAGCGCCTGGCGGATGGTGTGGCGCGACACCGGGAAGCGTCCGAGCAGCACATCTTCGACCAGCCGTGTGCCGGGCGCGAGGCGGCCGAAGATGATGTCCTCCTCCAGCGCCTTAACGACGTCGGCTTCCTTGCCGCCATAGTCTGCCACGTGGAGCATTTTCTTGTCCTTGCCGCGTCCTTTGCGGTCACTCTAGCCGCAGAGAGAGCCTTTCCGCAACTGCAGCGCATGGTCTGGATAATCGATAATACGACCATGCGTGACAAGTTAGGATCGCCACATTGTAGGTATTTCTGCTGGAACCAGATTAGAATTATTGACAATCTGAGCCATTTGCCTATGGTGACGATCGGCGGTTGCTCCACCAGGGCGCCTGCAGTCAGCGTGAAATCCAGCCCCAAGGTGTCGAT
>NZ_RZSG01000855.1:0-2460 GCF_003997725.1 Mesorhizobium sp. M4A.F.Ca.ET.050.02.1.1 | reverse complement strand
CCCAGATTTGTGCGATATTCGCGGCGGCGTCTCCGGGCGGCAGCGAAGCTTTGTGCCCCAATCCGGCCCAGAGGCTCATCGGGTCGCACTTCTCCCCGCCGTGCCGATCTCCGCGAGCAAGGCCGGCTGCACATCGAACCTTCGCTACAGCCAAGCCGCCCGCCCGTCAGTCGTCATCGAGCCCGATCAATACCCTCTCCAAGCTGATAGCCGCGATCAAATCCCCATAGCTCGCAGCGGCGGCCCGCGGTTCAGTTCAATCAGGTTTCTATGAGGTCGCCGCATCATTCCGGCCGTACTCTCGGTGCTCGCGACCTCACAGAAACCTCCAGATTCAAGGCTGACTTTTGGAGGTCAGCTTTGGAAGGTGAGATACTACGCGACGATCAATGGGAGCGGATCAAGCCGTTTGTGCCGGGCGGACGCAAGGGCAAGCGCGGCCCTCGTAGCGATGGCCGGCGCTTCTTCGATGCGCTTTTATGGATTGCTCGCTCTGGCGCCCGCTGGCGCGACCTGCCGGAGGGGTTTGGCCCGCATCAGAGGGCGAAACGACGTTACTATCGCTGGATCGAAGCGGGCGTGTTCGATCGATTGTTCGAAGCAATCAGCAGTGATCCAGACCTGGAATGGCTGATGATCGACGCGACCGTTATCCGCGCTCAGGCCCAAGCTGCAGGAGCCCGGCGTAAAAGGGGGGATCTGAAGCCCAGGCTCTCGGGCGCTCGCGTGGCGGATTCGGCACCAAGCTTCATGCCGTCGTAGATGCACTCGGCCTGCCGGTCCGCTTCGAGATCGGCCCCGGGCAGCAAAATGACATGGCACCGGCCTGTGGTCTGGTCGAAGGCATTGCTGCCGGCCAGGTGATCGCCGACCGCGCCTATGATGCCGATCGACTGCATGATGTGGTCCTCGACCAAGGCGGTGAACCGGTCATCCCGCCGCGACGCCATCGCAAATACCAACACAGCTACGACAAGATCGCCTACAAAAACCGCTGGGGCATCGAGGCATTCTTCGCCAAGCTCAAGCAGTGGCGGCGCATCGCAACGCGCTACGACAAAATCGCTGCCAACTTCCTTGGCTTCGTCAAGCTCGCCGCCATCATGCTCTGGCTCAAATGATTAAATTGTCACTACAGCCTAGAGCACATCCATCGATCGATGAATCGATTGTGATGCGACAGAGGCCTGCTGGGCTGATTCAACGTCTACTTCGATGAGGTGGATGATGGCAAGCGCACTGAACGAAGATCTTCGGTCGCGGGTTTTGAAGGCTTCCGATGAAGGTATGTCGGCGCGGCAGGCGGCGGCGCGGTTCGGCGTTGGGATATCGAGCGCGATCCGCTGGGTCGCGCGAGCCATGCTCGGCGAGCGGACGCCTCGGCCACAGGGTTGGCGGAGGAGTTCAAGCCTCGATGCGCATGAAGTCTTCATCGTCGGGCTGATCGAGGCGCGCAAGGACATCACGCTGGACGAGATGGTCGAGCGGCTGGCAATCGAACGGTCGGCACGTATCAGCCGCAGTGCCTTGAGCGCCTGGCTTGGCAAGCGCGGCTGGACGTTCAAAAACGTATGGCCCGCCCCGTTGGCAAGTAGGCTGCTCATGGCTTTCTCGGTCGTGCGCAAACGTATCCGGCGTAGTGGCTTTGCTGCCATCGCCATGATGGAGATCCGCGCGTCCTGGTCCTCATAAAAGTCCCGGCGTCATGCGCCGTTTTTTGAATCAGGCTTCCAGGGACGCGCCAGGGATTAGGATACAAGTATCGCGGCCCCGCCCGATGGTTGTCGGATTTCGTCCCCCTCATGGAGGCGCGTGGTGCCGTCTATCCCGATTCCGACATTGAGGCGGTTTTGGCGGCAGCATTGTCGCTGCCGCCAGCCAACGCCCTACGTCGCTGGACGTATCATTGCCTGTTCGGATTGATAGCGCTAGCCGGACTACGCCATTCCGAAGCGCTCCACTTGTGCCGGGATGACCTCGATCTTGACCAAGGCATCCTTACCATTTACGAGGCGAAGGTCGGCAAATGGTGGCAGGTGCCACCCCGTGCCACGACGGTCACCGTGCTGTCGGATTATGCCGCGCGAAGCTACGCGCACCTCGGTATGCCACGCAGCCCTATGTCAAACGGCCCTTTAGTTGCGTGTGATTGTCAACATGGTTTTGGTGATGCCGTCGCCGAGGTCATGGTCCTTTCCGAGGTCGCATGCCTCACGATGATGTTCGGGTCGGGCGCCTCAACGTTTGCAACGACGTTCGAATGACGTCAGCCGTTTAACCGTAAGCGGTACGAGATGGCCCTGCCTCTCCCTCCGGGTTACCTGCCGGTTCTGAAGCGGGTCGGCATCCAAAACTGACGCATGGCCTCAACGACGGCCGGAATGTCGGACCATGCATTTCGGCCAGCGAGCGAAGACGGTGGCACTCGCAAGGGCCGGCCGTCATCGTCGACGCCGTGGA
>NZ_RZSG01000854.1:0-2463 GCF_003997725.1 Mesorhizobium sp. M4A.F.Ca.ET.050.02.1.1 | reverse complement strand
GGCAGCACACCGATCGCCGTTCCCAATGTAGTGCCGACCAGGCACCACAAAAGGTTGGCCGGCGTGAAGGCGACCGAGAAGCCGTGCGCGAGTTGGTTGAGCGTGTCCATGGCGTCAGCGCCTCACCATGGCGACGACGGCGTTGATCGCCGTGTTCAGCTGGTTCTCGACGAAACCGGCGCCGATGTTGACGCCGAGCGCCCTGGCGAAACCGAAATAGGCCGCGAGCGCCAGGATCAGGCCCAGCAGCGCGTCGCGCAGCGGGCTCCGGCTGCCGAAACCGTAGCAGACCAGAACGAACATGATCACCGAGGCGGCGGTGAAGCCGAGCGGATGGATGAGCGAAAGGTTGGCGACGAGGCCGGCAACCACGAAGCCCATCGACTTCCAGTCGGTCGGCGTCTCCTTTTCCTCGTCGGGCTGCCAGCCGCCCCGAAGCGCCGCGACGATGAGCAGCAGCGACAGGATCACCATGCCGGCCATCGTGATGTAGGGGAAGACCCTCGGGCCGACCTTGGAATAGAGCGGCGACACCGGGATCGCCAGCGTCTGCCAGGCCACGGCGGCGGCGCAGGCCAGAAGCCCGACGCCGATCAACAATTCGGGTATGGCAAAGCGCGGCGGCGCCTGCTGGTCGCTGGTGCTCATGAATGTCCTCCCTCGATGGCCGGCATCCCACGGCCGGCCCTTGACCGCAGTCTCGCCCGCGATGGATGTCATGTCCATGCGCCTGGCGAAGGTCCAGGCGGAGCGGCGCCGGCCGACCCGCCTGGGGAAGGCATCAGGCGAGGCCGAGATCCTTGAGGATGGCGCCGATGCGGGCGGTGTCCTCGGTGACGAACTTGGCATAATCGTCGCCGGTGAGCAGGATTGGTGTCCAGTTGCGATTCTTGCACTCGGTCGCCCAGGCCTCGCTCTTGGCCATGGTCTCGACCAGCTTGATCATCGCCGCCTTGTCGTCGTCGGAGACGCCTGGTGGAGCGAAAACGCCGCGCCAGTTGAACAATTCGACATCGATGCCGGCCTCCTTCAGCGTCGGCGCGTCGATACCTTCCTGGCGCTTATCGGCGGAGATGGCGAGCAGCCTGAGCGCACCTGCCTTGACCTGCTCGGAGAATTCGCCATAGCCGGAAATGCCGGCTGCCACCTGGTTGCCAAGCAGCGCCGACAGCGCCTCGCCGCCACCGGCGAATGGCACATAGGAGAGGTTGGTCGCGGGCACACCGGCGGATTTGGCGATCAGCCCGAACAGAATATGGTCCGAACCGCCGGCGGAGCCGCCCGCCACCGGAACCTGGGTCGGATCGGCCTTGAGCGCGGCGACGAAATCGGCGGCGGTCTTGAACGGCGATGCCGCAGGCACCACCAGCGCCTCGAACTCGCCGGTCAGGCGGGCGATCGGCGTCACTTCGGTCAGGTTGTTCGCGGACTTGTTGGCGATGATGGCGCCGACCATGACCATGCCGGCCACCATCAGTGAATTGCCCTTGCCCTTCCACTGATTGACGAATTGCGGCAGGCCGACCGTGCCGCCGGCACCGCCGACATTGGTGATCTGCGAGCCGGAGATCAGCTTTTCAGAACGCAGCACCTGGTCGATCGTGCGGGCCGTCTGGTCCCAGCCGCCTCCAGGCGCGGCGGGAACGAAGATCTGGAGTTGCGGCGCGTCCTGTGCGAAGGCGGGTGTGAAGTGCAATGCCGCGATGCCGGCCGCGGTGCTCGTCAAGAATCTGCGTCTGTTCAGCATGGGACTCCTCCAAATCACGACACCTCCTCCGGTGCCTGCCAAAGACGTGGCCTGAATTCAGACCCGCCTTCGAGTTCAAGCATTTGTGACTGCGTTCTGTCAACGGGAATGGCATTCTACTAGACAGAACGATTTTGCCACGACAAAATCGCATCATCCAGGCTTGGCCTGGACGGGGCGACCAACATGAAATCATCATCGGGATGAAAAATACACCTGCCAGCCCGACTTCCACCGAAGGCGTTGCCGCTCTCGACCGCGCCATCGCCATTCTCGACGCATTCACGCCCGCCGATCGCTCGCTCGGCCTGGCCGAGATCGCGACCCGCACCGGCCTTTACAAGAGCACGATACTGAGGCTGGCCAACTCGCTGATGCGCGGCCAATTGCTGGAACGGCTTGACGACGGGCGTTATCGCATCGGACCGGCCACCTTCAGGCTTGGCGCGCTCTACCAGCGCTCGGTGGTGGCGATGGATGTCCTGCTGCCGATCATGCGAGATCTGTCGGAGCGGAGTTGGGAAAGCGTCGCCTTCTATGTCCGCTCCGGCGATGTCCGCACCTGCCTTTACCGCGTCGAATCCAAGCATCCGATCCGCTACACCATCCGCGAGGGCGACGTGCTGCCCTTGCTGGCGGGTTCCGGCGGCCGTGTACTCGCCGCGTTCTCCGGCGAGCAGGGCGAGCCCTACGATACCATCCGCGCGGACTATCAC
>NZ_RZSG01000853.1:0-2464 GCF_003997725.1 Mesorhizobium sp. M4A.F.Ca.ET.050.02.1.1 | reverse complement strand
GATCGGTCGAGCCGCGCACCGCGCGCACCAGATCGGCGGCGCGGGCCGAGATCGCCTTGCGGTCATCCGCCGAAAGCCCCGCACCGTCGGCGAGCCGCTTCACCGCGGCGTCCTCGTCGGGCAAGTAGTTGGCACGGATCTGCTGGCGGATGGCATCGAGCGCGGGCATGGCTGTCCTATCTAGCGAGCTTAAGGGAGCGGGCCGGCGGTCACCGGACCGAATGGCGCAAGCTAGCACAATTGCCGTTTTCGGTCGGTCCAAAGAAATCGACATGCCAGTTCCAATGAACTATGATCTGCCGCGACCTTCTCGCCATTTAGACT
Source organism: Mesorhizobium sp. M4A.F.Ca.ET.050.02.1.1 (assembly GCF_003997725.1). NCBI lineage: Bacteria > Pseudomonadati > Pseudomonadota > Alphaproteobacteria > Hyphomicrobiales > Phyllobacteriaceae > Mesorhizobium > Mesorhizobium sp. M4A.F.Ca.ET.050.02.1.1. Next base: position 2,140 of record NZ_RZSG01000853.1, on the reverse strand, counting down.
GTGAATTCGATCATCGAAGACCAATTGGACCGCATCGACCGCAACATCCTTTCGGCACTGGCGCGCGACGGGCGGCTTTCCATGTCTGAGCTGGCCGGCAAGGTCGGCCTGTCGAAGACGCCGGTGCAGGCGCGCGTCAAGCGCCTGGAGAAGGACGGTTACATCCGGGGTTACCAGGCGATCATCGATCGCGAGCGCATGGGAGAAGGCCATGTCGCGTTCGTCCAGGTGAAATTGTCGGACACCCGCTCGGCCGCGCTCGACGCCTTCAACCGCGCCGTGCAGGCGGTGCCGGAGAACGAGCAATGTCATATGATGGCGTCGAGCTTCGACTATCTGTTGAAGGTCCGCACCACCGACATCGCCGCCTACCGCCGGGTGCTGGGCGAGCGCATTTCGGCGCTTCCCCATGTCGCCCAGACTTCCACCTTCGTGGCGATGGAGACGGTCAAGGACCGCTAGCTCATTCTGACAGCGTCTTCAGGAACGCCACCAGCGCCGCGCGCTCGCGGTCTGAAAGCTCGACGGGGTGGACCTCGGAAACACCTTCGACGCTCGCCGGCGCCTTCGAATAATGCTCGACCACCTCTTCGAGCGACGCAAACTGTCCGGCATGCATGTAGGGCGCGCGCGCAGCGGCGCCTCGGAGCGACGGCGTCTTGTAGGCGCGCACCAGGTCCGGCCCGCCCTTCACCATGAAGCGCAGCTCGCGGCACGCGTTGTCGTCGCCGTCGCGGAACTTGCCTAAGCAGTTGAACGGATCGGCCTCGACCTGCACCACGGCATCGATGCGGCCGCGATCCGGCGGCAGGTCCTTGACCGGCGGCACGCCGGTATTGTGGAAAGAGTTGTCAGTGAAACGCGGGCCATTGTGGCAGGTCACGCAATTAGCCTTGCCGATGAACAGTCTCAGCCCAAGCATCTCTTCGGGCGACAGGGCGTCGTCCCCTTGTGGCTCGGCGCCAGATGCCAGATCGATGGCGAAACGGTCGAAGCGCGTCTGCGGCGGCTCGATCGACCGCTCGAAAGCGCCGATCGCCTTGCCGATATTGGCAAAGACGCGGTTGACGTCCTCGACCTTGCTGACGGGCATGGCGGCCCAGGCCGCCTTCTCCGCATCCGTGCCGAGCGGGCTGGCATTGGCGGGCACAGTGGAGAGATCGGGCAGCGGCCCGAAGATGCGCTCGTAGCGCTCGCCGAAGCGTTTCTTGATGTAATGCGCGAAAGCGGCGCGGTTTCCGCCATGCTCGAGCGGGTTTTCGAGCGGCGTCAACGCCTGCGCCCACAGGCTGTCGCGCCGCCCGTCCCAGAAGAACCAGGGATCGCGCGCCACGCCTGCCAGCGGCATGGTGCGTCGGTTGGTGCGGCCGATGCCGACCGCTTGCGGCAGGTCGTCCTGGAACTGGCGATCGATCTTGTGGCAAGTCGAGCAGGACACGGTGCCGTCGCGGCTCATGCCCTGGTCGAAGAACAGCGTCGAGCCCAGGGCCGCGGCCGCCGGCACATCGGCGAAGCGATTGGTGGTGTCGGGCTTCAGCGGCGGCAGCGTGTTCAGCGCCAGCGAGGCAATGACCTTCTTCTCGGCATCGGAAACCTGCGGCTTGCCGCAGCCGGCAAGCAGCGCCATGGCGACCAGTGCGACGAGAGGCAGGACTCGCAGGAGGCGCCTCATCGACCGCTCACAACACCACGTTGAAGACGACCGTATCTGAACCGGCCGCCGCCGAAATGGCCAAGCGCAGTTGCCACCAGCCGCTCATCGTGAATTTCAGCCCATCGATGCGATAGCGTCCTTCGCCGAGATAGTCGGTCGCCTGCGGGCTGGTCGGCAGGCCGTGATTGTGCTGCGGCATGCCGCCGGAAACGGCAATCGCCGCTCCCTCCACCGGATCGCCCTTGACTGTCTTCAGCGTCAGCAGCCAAGCCTGCAATTCGCCCTGCCGGACCACATCCCGCTCCGGCTGGAAGCTGGCAACGAACAGCCCGTTTGCCGAGGTCTTCGAGCGCGACGTATCGGGGCCCGACGCCGTTTGCGGAGCGGTCAGATAGACGATCGCAAGGACACCTGCCAGCAAGGCGGCCAGACCAAGACCCACGAGAAGATAACGCCATAGGGATGCCAAACCGGTTCCTTTTCCAA
>NZ_RZSG01000852.1:0-2468 GCF_003997725.1 Mesorhizobium sp. M4A.F.Ca.ET.050.02.1.1 | reverse complement strand
GCATGAAGGTGCCGGTCATGTCCATGTTGTTGTTCTGGTCGTAGAGCGTGCCTTGGAAAGTGGTGCCGATGCGCTCGCCGCGCAGCACCCCGTTCGCCAGCTTCAGATAGCCGGCGCCCTTGTCGATCTCGGCGTAGCCGCGCTCGAACTTGACCCTCGAAGTGTCGATATCGGCCTTGACCGCCTGGTTCAGGCTGCGCGTGTCGCCGGCCGGCGTGGTCGACACGATCGAGGCGAGCTTCGGCTCGTTGACGACGAAGAAGTTGGTGGCATCGACCTGCCCCTTCATCGGCCCATCGCTGGCCCCCGCCATCGACAGCGTGATCGAGCCACCTTCCATGTGCTCGTAGACATTGAGGAAGCGCAGGATGGCGCCGGCGTCGGCCGACTTCATGCTGAGCGCCCGCCTGCCGTCGGCGGTCGTGTTGCGGATGGTAATGGCCGCGCCGGAGCTCGCGGTGGCGCTGACCTCGAGGCCGTTCACGCGGGAGCCGGCGGCGCTGTAGTTCAGCTTCAGGTTGGACAGCATCTCGTCATGGAAGCCGGTAAGCGAACCGACATCGGCGTTGACGGAAATCGCATCGCTGCCGGTGGTCTTGGTGGCGGTGTCGACATCGGAGGTGAACTGCTTGATCAGCGAGCGGGCGTCGAGCGCCTCGCCGCTGACATCGACCGCATAGCCCTTGCCGGACCGCTTCACGGATACGGCGACATCGTCGCCCCGGTTCAAGGCGACCTTGCTGAAGCGCGCCGACGACAGCGCCCCGTTCACGAGCGTCACATCGCCGTCGACGGAAAAGCTTTTTCCGTCGAGATCGAAGTCGGCGAGCGTCGTGGTGGCACCGGCCTTCTTCATCGCGAACGTGACCTTGGCGGCAACGCCCGCGCCCTTGCTCCACCCCGCCCAGGGAATGTCGAGCCTGGCGTTGGTGAGGTCGGCCGAAACGTTCTGTTCGTCGCCTTCGCTCTTGTCGATCGTAACCTTGACGGTTCCCGAAAGCAGCGGCGACAGGCCCGGCATGGCGGCCGCGCGCGTCTTGTCGTCGAGCACGAGCGCGACCTTGCGGCTGCGCGGCGGGCCGTCATCGACGAGCGGCTCGACGATATCGAGCTCGGCCGGGATGCCATTGAGCCGCGCCTTGGCCGAGATCACCGCCTGGTCGGGCTCGACGGTGATAGAGCCGTCGGCCTCCGTCACCGTCTGGTCCTCGAACGGCTTGGCGAGCGACAGGTCCTTGTAGTCCAGCGCCACCAGCCAGTTGAGCTTCGAGGTGTCGACTCCCGACGTCAGCGGTATGTCGGCCTTGACGTGGCCTGTCACCGTGCCGCTGAGGTCCTCCGGCAAGAGGCCGACATGGCGCATGGCGTTGATCGGCTCATACGAGGCTAGTTCGGCGATGGCCGGCGCCTCACCGGCAACATCGATGTCGAGCGCGCCGATAACCGGCGCGTGGTTTGCCTGCTTGACCGTCAGCGTGCCGTTGCTGGCCGCCACCGTGCGGCCGCTGGCCATGTAGACGCTGCCGGAGGACAGCGCGATGTCGACATCGTTGCCATGGAAGGATACCTCGCCCACCGCATCGCGGATCGGCGGGATACGGCCGGCGGTGTCGAAGCGCGAACCCTCGATCTGAAAGCGGCCGAATACCTCGTCGGCCGAAAGCGGGACGCCGTTGCCAAGTCGTCCCGGCACGACCTGGAACTGCAGATTGGCGTCGACGACACGGCCGCCGAACAGATTGTCCAGCACCCACAGACGAGCGTTCCGGGCGGAGAACCAGGGCCATAATTGCTTGACATGCGAGACCGGCATGTCGTGCACGTTGAGCGAAAGCGATATGCCCGGCGGACCGTTGTCGATGAAAGCGATCGAGGCCGAGCCGAGCACTTCGCTTGGCCCACCGGAACGGATGCCTATCTGCTCGGCGACGAGCTTGCGGCTCTTGGTCTGGTAAACACCGGCGATGCGGGCGAAGAAGTTGAGCCCCGGCTCTGGCGATTCTGACGGCGCAAGCGTGGAGCCGTCGCTGGTTAGGTCGTAGCGGTAGGACGGCTCCTCCCCCGCTGCGGCCGGCTTCGGCCCGATCGAACCGGCAAAGTCGAAGGTCGAGCGACCGGTCTTGAGGAGCAACCGGCTGACATCGATCTTGTTGGCGCCGGCCAGGAGTGTCGCATCGGCTTCGACATCGGCTGGCAGCAGCCCGCGCGAACCGAGGTCGAGCACGGAGCCGGCAAGCGACAGCGAAGCGGTCAGCCGCGACTTCGTCTCGCCTGCGCCTTCCGACCCGGTCAGCTTCAAGGCGATTGTGCCCAGCCTGCCACCGGTCTCCGCAGCGGCGCCAGCCGTGCTGGCGTCGGCGAGATTGACGCTGGCATCGAGCGTCGTGATGCGTCCGGTCGCGGTGTCGCGGGCGGTCGAGGCGGTTATGGCGAGCGCACGGCCATCGACAGCCACGTCGTACGAGGCC
>NZ_RZSG01000851.1:0-2473 GCF_003997725.1 Mesorhizobium sp. M4A.F.Ca.ET.050.02.1.1 | reverse complement strand
ACCTTGCTGTTTGCGCCGATGCGCGCCGTCGTTGTCTCGGTCAGCACTGTTACGGCGACCGAACCGGCGACCGCCGCCTGCGCGGAAGCCGCGCCGGCGGCGGCGATGATCAGCACCTCATCGGTGGAAATCGCCGACACGGAGAGGCCGTTGGCGCCGCCGGTGACCACATCGGCGTCGCCATAGAGCTCCGCCTTCACGTCGTCGAGATGGACAAACACGGTTCCGGAAACGCCGATGCCGGCGCTTTGGCCGAACGCCGCCGCGCCCGCCAGCAGGAACACGTCCGCATCGCCGGTGGCCGTCACGGAGACATCTCCGCCGGCGCCCAGATGCGATTTGTTCAGCGCGCTGCCGGCCTCGACGAAGGCCTGCGTCGATGTGTCAAGATAAAGCACGCCGACCGACGCCGCGACGCCGGCCGAGCCGCCGGCGCTGCCGCCGAACGTCGCCGCGATCGAAGTGATGTCGTCGAAGGAGTCGGCGTTGATGACGATGTTGCCGGCCGACGTATCCAGATCCGCGCCGCCGCCCATCCAGGCGCTGGTGTTGCGCGTGATCACCTGCACGTCGAGGCCGATGCCGACGCCGGCATTGCCGTTCAGCGTCAGGCCGATGCCGCCCGCCCCGCTGACCACGGTCAGCAGGTCCGTCGCCTCGATCTTGATGCCGGTTCCGGCCTCGAGGTCGGAGTTGTCGTTCACCGAGGCGTGCGTCTCCATGAAGATCACGTTGACGCTGGACGAACCGCCGACGGCAACGCCGGTGCCGGCGGCGAAGCTGGTGACGGCCAGCGAGCCGATGACAGGCAGGTTTTCCGTGACCGGCAGCAGTTCGGCATGCGAGGTGACGTTGATCGCGCCCTGCGCTTCGGCGTCGAGATTGATGCCGGTCTCGGCCTTGGTGCTGAGATCGTTGACGATGTTGACGGTGACCGCGATGCCCACGCCGCCACCGCCGCTGCCGGTGCTCAAGGCCGCACCGCCGGCCAGGTTCTGCATTTCATTGAGACTGACGGCGCCGATCTCGATGTTGCCGGTGTTGGCGTCGAGATCGACATTGTCGCCGACCGATGCCAGCGTGTTGACATCGAGATAGTTGATGCCAACCGAGCCGCCGATCGCGGTGTTCTTGGAGACCGCACCGGAGAGGGCGCGCGCCTGGAACGTGTTCTTCTGGCCGTTGGCGGTCGCGGCGCGGACCTCGATCGATCCAGCTGTCAGATCGGCGCCTGCGCCGATCATCGCGTTGTTGTCGAGGAGGACGATGTTGAGACCGACCGCGGCGGCGACGCCGGTATTGGAACTGGTGTTCGTAGAGGTCGCCGTGGCCAATGCCCGCGCGTCGGTCGTGCTGATTGCCTCGACCTTCATCGCACCAGTGCCGGAGATCGTCACGTTGCCGGCGATCTGCGCCTGGTTGTCTGCATCGAGGAAATTGACGGCGATCGTTGCCGCCACGTTGGTGCCACCGGAGCCATTGCCGCCCTGCGTACCCTTGCCGGTCTGCGCATTGCTGTTGCCATCGGCCTGGCCAAGGCTGCCGCTGCCGCTCTGCGTCGGCGTCTTGGTGCCGCCGCTCTGGTTCTTGGCCATCTCGGTCTGGTTGGTCGTCTCCTGATCGGAGTTGGCACTATCCGTTGTGCCATCGGACTTCTTCGTGGATTGGCCCTTCGAACTCGCCTTGGACTCTGCCTTGGTGTCGAGTGTCGAGGTCGCGGTGATCGTCACCGTGCCGACATTCTGGAAATTGCGGCCGAGGAATGCGTCGTTGGTGACTTCGCCGATGTTCAGCGCAATCGACGCGCCAACGCCAACGCTGCTGCCGGCAGCTTCGCCATCGGCAAGCGTGTGAACCGTCCCGGTGTGCGACGCTTGCGCGGCCAAATTGCCCGTCAGCGTGATCGCTGCGCCGCCGCCGGTGCCGATGTGCGCATCCGTATCGTTGTCGACATAGGCGACAGCGATCGCGCCGCCGATACCGGTAGCGCCTTGCGCGCCGGCCTTGGCCGTCGTCGTCAGCGTGTCATTGGATGTCGCGGTGACCGTGAAATTGCCCGTCGTCCCGCTAACCGTCTCGCCGTCCTCGACGCCAGCAAAAGTGCTGTTCAAGCCGATGCCGAGCGCGATCGATGCGCCGACGCCGACGCTGCCCGAGCCGCTGCCGGCCCCGGAGGAGGTCGCCGTCGTCGTGGTTTCGGTCGTGTTGATCGCCGTGAGCAGGACGTTGCCGCCGGTCAAGGTGACCGTCGCGGCGCCACCTGCCGGCTGATCGGCATGGTCGAGACCAATCACGCCTAGCGTGTCGGTATCGGCGAAGCTCAGCGCGAACGAGCCGGCCACGCCGATATCGCCACCGCTGGCACCGGAGGTCGACTCGGCGCCGAAACGATGCGTCACGTCACCACCGACGTTCTTCATCTTCGCTTCGGCTTTCACCCCGTCGGCGGTGATGATGCTGCCCGCCCCTGTCT
>NZ_RZSG01000850.1:0-2480 GCF_003997725.1 Mesorhizobium sp. M4A.F.Ca.ET.050.02.1.1 | reverse complement strand
CGGTCAGCCGCCGCTTCTCGATCGGCCAGAAGCGGTTGCCGACGGCGCGGATGAAGGCGCGGTCGTGCGAGGCGAGAACGCAGCTCGCCTGATGCGCTAGCAGTTCCGTTTCCAAGGCTTCTTGGCCATCGATGTCGAGGTGGTTGGTAGGCTCGTCGAGCAGGTAGAAATTGGGATTGGCAAGCCTGAGCGCCAGCATCACCAGCCGCGCCTTCTGCCCGCCCGACAAGAGCCCGATCCGGCGCGCCTGCATGTCAATTGCGACGCCGGCGCCGGCGAGCAGCGAGCGGGCGCGCTGCTCGCCGATGTCGAATCTGCGCGTCACCATCGCCAGCGGCGTGTCGTCGCCGCTCATGCCCGACAGAGCCTGGTCGCTGTAGCCGAGTACCGTCGACGGCGTCACCTTCACGTTGCGCGCGCTTTCCGGCTCGGTGACGGCGTTGCGGAGCAGGGTGACGAAGCGCGACTTGCCGACGCCGTTGCGGCCGAGCAGCACGATGCGGTCGCCCTGGCAGATGTGGCGCTTGCCGGTCCGGAACAGCAGCGTGCCGTCGGGCGTTTCCACGGCCACGTCGTCGAGCGTGATCAAGACCTTGGCGTGCGTGCCGCTGTTGGCGAGCCTGAGCGCGCCCGCCGAGCGCTCGCGATGCGCCGGCTGGGCCGCGTCTTCCAGCTTCTCCGCCCGCTGGTTGAGCTGCTTGGTCTTGACGGTTAGCAGGTCGCTGCCCGAATTGATGCCGATGTTGTTGAGCTTGGCCGCCTGGCGGCGGAGTTGCTGGGCGACCTTCATGTCGCGCTCGAACTTGCGCGCCGTCGAGGCATCGACCTCATCGAGCGCCTCGCGCGCCCGCGAATAGGGCAGCGGGAACACCCGCGACTGCTCCGGGCGCAGGAACAGCGTGCGGTTGGTGGTGGCATCGAGGAAGGCGCGGTCGTGGCTGGCAATCACCACCGGCACCTCGCGCGGCAGTCCGATGAGCCAGTTTTCCAGCTGGCCGATTTTCGCCAGGTCGAGATGGTTGGTCGGCTCGTCGAGCAGAAGCACGTCCGGATCGGTGACCCAGACGCGGGCGATCAGCGCCAGCCTTTGCCAGCCGCCGCTGAGCGCGCGCATCGGCCGGCCGCGCATCTCTTCCGGCACGTCGAGGGAATCAAGAACGATGTCTACCCGCCACAACTCGCTATCGGCCTGCTCGGGCGACAAGGCATCGGCCACCACCTGATGGAAGCTGCGGTCGAGAAGCGTGTCGGGGACGGATTGCTCGACATGGCCGACACGCAGGCCGCGCGTGCGGGTGATGTCGCCGGAGGTGGCCTCCATTTCGCCGGTCAGGCATTTGAGCAAAGTGGATTTGCCGCGGCCGTTGGCGGCGACGATGCCGAGCCGGTCGCCCGCGCCGATGCTGAGGTCGAGGTTGGAGAAGAGCGGCGCACTCATGGTGACGCCGAGCGATTTGAGGCTGATCAGGGCCATGTCGATTTCTCTGGTCTTGCCGGTGTCCGGCTGATGCACTTTGACGGTGCGCGGACCGGCCATCAGGCCAAGCTCAGCGGCACCACGAAGGGCAGACCAAAAATCGAAGCGGGAAGTTCCCGGACCGTCCTGGTCAGCCCTGCAAGCAAGCTCGCAGGGCAGAAATCGGGCCACGCTGACGATGGTGATCGATAAACACGCAGCCCTCCTTTCGAGACGTTTGAGTGACGTGGAGCGATTACACCAAGGTGGGGATGGTAGCAAGGGAGTGCCTTTTGCACGATATCCTTGCCTTGGCGCACAACCGCAATGAAAGGAGAACTGTGATGGACTTGATCCGCACCAATGGGTCAGACGCGTTGCGCTAGCAACCTCCAGGGATATCGCTTCTTGGATATTTTCCCTTTTGACACTATTGCTTCCTCACTCCAAGCTGGGTGCGATCTACGGAGGGCATACAGGTGGGCATGGTGCGAATCCTTTTTCTTGCGACAACTTTGCTGACTTCGCAATTCGCCAACGCTGCGGAGCAGTTGCCTTTTCCAGATTTGGACACGGAAGGCTTGCACGGCCTTAGTGTCGAAAATGCTCGACAAGACGGAGCAGCAGGTGGAGAAGGACAAGTGCCTCGTGTTTGAAAAAACAATGAGAGCCACAATTCAACCCTATTGGCACCTCGTTGAACGACGCGAAAGCGATCTATTGAAGAAGTATATAACAGTGGTGCAATTTCAAACATATGGTACAGTTAGCTCTTTTGTGGCCTCCGCCTTGGGGAAGGCCTGCCTCGACGGTCGCGTATTTTGCAGCCCCGGCGAGCCAACTGTGGATGCCGCCTTTTCAGCCCTCAAAAGTGACTATTACTGCTATTTGAAAAATCGAGATGTGAAATCGGAGAACCTTCGCAATTGTCTTAAAGAGGAAAAAATACGAAAGTCGCAATTGGCGAAGTACTGGGCAAACTTACCGAAGGGGAAAACAGATTGGTGTATTGGCAACGCTTTCG
>NZ_RZSG01000084.1:0-13106 GCF_003997725.1 Mesorhizobium sp. M4A.F.Ca.ET.050.02.1.1 | reverse complement strand
TTAGAAGGGCTGCGCCGCCCCTCATTCGCCTGCCGGCGCCTTCGCCCCGTATAGTGACAGGGAGAAGGAAAGCTCCCCACCCAACCGTTTCTTAATGTGTTTTCGCTAGATCGAAACGCAGGAAAGAGGCGGAAAACGGAGAATAATCGGGGTGCGCTTTTCCGCGGCGACGACTGCCGGGCGGTTATTGCCGCAGCGCTGGGCGCTGCGCGTGAACCCGTTGCTTGGCCGCATCGATGCCGTGCTGTTCACCGCCGACGAGCGCGGCGAGGCCGGCCGCATGTCGCTCATCGCCTTCGCCATCCGCATTATCAGCGCCGTCATCGCTTTCGTCAGCCAGGTGCTGATGGCGCGCTGGATGGGCTCGTTCGAATACGGCATCTTCGTGCTGGTCTGGGTGACGATGGTGATCGTCGGCAACCTCGCCTGCCTCGGCTTCCACACCTCCGTCATCCGCTTCATCCCCGAATATCGCGAGCGCGGCCTGCTCGCCGAACTGCGCGGCATCGTCGTGGCGAGCCGGCTGTTCGTGCTGGTTGCCTCGACGGCCATTGCCGGCCTCGGCGCGCTGGGCGTCTGGCTGTTCTCGCCCTGGATCGAGAACTACTATGTCGTGCCCTTCATCCTCGGCGTCATCTGCCTGCCGATGATCGCGCTGGGCGATCTCCTGCAAGGGCTGGCGCGGGCGAATTCATGGGCGCTGTTCGCGCTGTCGCCGACCTATCTGGTGCGGCCGGTGCTGATCCTGGTGTTCATGGCGCTGATGCTGGCGGCGGGCTACGCGCCCGATGCCAGGACCGCGATCTTCGCCTCGATCGCCGCCAGCTATGCCACCACGATCGGCCAGTTCATGGGCGTCACCGCGCGCATCGACCGCAAGCTCGTGCCCGGTCCGATGAAGGTGCATTTCACGCGATGGTTCATGGTCTCGCTGCCGATCTTCCTGGTCGAGAGCTTCTTCTTCCTGCTGACCAACGCCGACGTGCTGATGGTCGGCGCCTATCTCGATCCGGATGACGTCGCCGTCTATTTCGCTACCGTGAAGACGCTGGCGCTGGTGCATTTCGTCTATTTCGCCGTCAAGGCCGGCGTCGCCCAGCGCTATGCCCAGTTCACCCATGGCGAGCCGGATCGGCTTGCCGCCTTCGCCCGTGAGACGGTGTCGTGGACCTTCTGGCCCTCGCTGCTGATGGCGCTGCTGGTGCTGGCGCTGGGACAGCCGATGCTGGTTCTGTTCGGCCCCGAATTCACCGCCGGCTACCCGCTGCTGTTCCTGCTCGTCTTTGGCGTCGTGGCGCGCGCCGCCGTCGGCCCGTGCGAGAGCCTGCTCACCATGAGCGGCAACCAGAACATCTGCGCCGCCGTCTACGCCATGACGCTCGCCTTCAACATCGGCCTCAACGTCGTGCTGATCCCCTTCTTCCACCTCTGGGGCGCGGCGATCGCCACCAGCCTCGCCATGGTCTTCGAGGCCAGCGCGCTCACCTTCACCGTCTGGCGCAAGCTCGGCATCGTCATGTTGATCTTCGCGACCGCCAGGAAGGGGAACGCCTAATGGCCGCCATCCCGTTGCTTGAGGAAACCAGCGGCGGCCCGGCCGGTGCCATGGTGCAGGGTCTGGCCGGCCTGGCGCGCGACGCCGACCCCGCCCATATCGAGATCCTCGCCAACAACAGGCCCGAGCGCAAGCTCGCCATCTATCCGGCCGCCGCCGGCTTCGACCTGGTCGAGGAACTCGACTATCTCTGCGCCCGCACCGTCGAGCCCAACGTCTTCTTCAATCCGCGTTTCCTCGCGCCGGCCATGCCGAGGCTGGAGGACCGCGAGGTCAAGCTCGCCGTGATCCGCGACGGCGACGAATACCGCAACCGGCTGCGCCTGCTGGTGCCGTTCTCGGTCGAGCGACCGGCCATCCCGCTTGGCGTTCCCGTCATGCGCACTTGGTCGAGCCCGTTCGGCCCGCTCGGCACGCCGCTGGTCGACCGCGACGATCCGGTCGGCGTCATCGAGGATTTCTTCTCGATGCTGTCCAGGCCGCACCTCAAGATGCCGAGGGTCTTCGTGCTGCCCGACATCAGGCTGGACGGACCGGTGGCGAGCCTTTTGACCGCCTTTGCCGAAACGCGCGGCCTGACGATGGTCACCACCGGCAAGATGGATCGCCCGATGCTCGAAAGCGAGGCCGACGGCGAGGACTACCTCAAGGCGTCGCTGCGCTCGCACCACTACCGCGAATTCCGTCGCCTGAAGCGCCGCCTGGCCGATCTTGGCCAGCTCGAGCACATCGTGGCGCGCGGACCGGAAGATATCCGCCACGCTATCGAAAGCTTCCTGACGCTTGAGGCGGCCGGCTGGAAGGGCCGCGAGCGCACCGCCATGGCGATCGACCGCTACCGCGCCGCCTTCGCCCGCGAGGCCGTGCACCGGCTGGCTGAGCACGACCTCTGCCGCATCCACTCGCTGACGCTCGACGGCCGCACCATCGCTTGCCTGATCGTCTTCGTCGAGGCCGGCGTCGCGTACACCTGGAAGACCGCCTATGACGAGACGCTGTCGGCCTACTCGCCGGGCACGCTGCTGATGATCGAGGTCACCAGGCAGAACCTCGAAGACCCCAATATCGTGGTGACCGATTCCTGCGCCGTGCCCGACCATCCGGTGATGAGCCGGCTGTGGACGGAGCGCAAACCGATGGGCACGCTGGTGCTTGGGCTGTCGCCCGACGCCGACCGCCTCGCCCGCCAGGCGGCCTCGCAGCTGCATCTCTACCGCGAGACCCGCAACATGGCCCGGATCCTGCGCAACCGCATGCGCAGCCTGCTGAAACGACGCTAGAGGAACGGCGAGCGCATGGCTTTCGGCAGCCGAATCCGGTCGGCATTCATCGCAAGGCAATCCAGATGATCAGGACCGTCCTGCGTCATGCCGGCCTCGCGCCGGTTCTCCTGCTTGCCCTGCTGCCGGCCCGGACCCTTGCCGGCTCTTGTCTCGAGGATTGCGGCGCGCCGTCCGTCAACGTCTACAGCCATACGACCGCCGGCCATCTCAGCCCGGCCACGGCCGGCGCACTGCCGCGTGTCTATGTGCCCAACCGGTCGTCGAACAGCGTCTCGGTGATCGACACCACGACCCTGAAGGAGGTCGACAGGTTCAGCGTCGGCAGCAAGCCGCAGCACGTCGTCCCCTCCTGGGACCTCAAGACGCTGTGGGTCGCCAACAACGGAACGGGCAAGAACGGCAGCCTGACCGAGGTCGACCCGAAGACCGGCAAGCCCAGCCGGCAGGTCCCGGTCGACGACCCCTACAACATGTACTTCATGCCCGACGGCAGCTCGGCCATCATCGTCGACGAAGCTTTGCGCCAGCTCGACCTGCGCGACCCCGCGACCATGGCGCTGAAGTCGGTCATCCTGACGCCCGATTGCGCCGGCATCAACCACGCCGATTTCTCCGTCGACGGCTCCTACGCGATCTTCACCTGCGAATACGGCGATGGTGGGCTGCTTAAGGTCGACCTGAAGAACCAGAAGGTGCTTGGCCATCTCGACCTCTCGAAGATGGGCATGCCGCAGGACATAAGGCTCTCGCCCGACGGCAAGGTCTTTTACGTCGCCGACATGATGAATGACGGCGTCTTCCTGATCGACGGCGACAGTTTTGCCGAAATCGGCTTCGTCCCCACCGGCATCGGCGCGCATGGCTTCGTCGTCAGCCGCGACGGCAGGCGGCTCTATGTCTCGAACCGCGGCTCGCACAAGATGGAGCAGGGTCGCGCCAAGGGGCCAGGCAGCGTCACGGTGATCGACTTCGCCACCCGCTCGGTCATCGCCCAGTGGCCCGTCCCGGGCGGCGGCAGCCCGGATATGGGCAACATCAGCGCCGATGGGAAGCAGCTCTGGCTGTCCGGCCGCTTCGACAGCGAAGTCTACATGTTCGACACCACGTCCGGCGCCGTCACCAGGATCCCCGTCGGCCTGGAGCCTCATGGGCTGACGGTGTGGCCGCTGCCCGGACGATACTCGCAGGGGCATACCGGGAACATGCGCTAGGCCTGCCTCGCCAGGACGAGGCGAGCGCCTCAAATCAAAATGCATCCTGCCACAGCGATTTGCCTAAACATTTGGCAGAATTCCAGAAATATTGAGTAAAATTGGTCCGGCTTCGCGCTTTAATTGTATTAGAGATTCCTCATTCTATTCACTCATAAGAAATAATCGAGGAAAATACCTTTTTCCCTGTACTATATGGTGATTCGTTGGAACGATGATTTGCACTACAACGTTGGTCCGCAAGCGGTCGCTTGAACTCCTATCGAGCGGCTCCAACAGGCCGGCATTCCGAGGAAGGATCGTCCGATGACCAGTGTCGTCAACGCAAAAGGCATTCCCCTTCCCTACACCGGCGCTTCCACCCACTGGTTCTCCGCAACCGGGGCCGGGCCGGAACTGCGCGGCACATCCGGCAACGACTCTTTCTGGGGCAACACCAGCGTCAACGTCACCATGTATGGCGGCGCGGGCGACGACTATTACCATCTCTATTCGACGATCAACCGGGCCGTCGAGCTGCCCGGCGAAGGCATCGACACGATCGACACCTGGATGAGCTACAAGCTCCCCAACAATTTCGAGAACCTCGTTGTCACCGGCGCCAATCGTTACGCGTTCGGCAATTCGGTCGACAACATAATCAAGGGCGGTACCGGCAGCCAGACGTTTGACGGCGGCCTGGGCAACGACGTACTGATCGGCGGTGGCGGCGCCGACACGTTCATCATCACCAAGGGCCACGGAAGCGACCTGATCACCGATTTCGGCGCCGACGACACCATCCGTCTCAACGGCTACGACTTCATGTCGTTCGACGACGTCAAGGCGCAGCTGATCCAGGCCGGAGCGAACCTTCTGCTGAATCTCGGATCGAACGAGGTGCTGGTGTTCAACAACACCACTGCCGACAAGCTGTCGGCCGGCCAGTTCGAGCTGCCGATCGACAAGTCCGGAATGACGCTGTCCTTCAATGACGATTTCAACACGCTCAGCCTTCACAATAGCCAGGGCGGCACCTGGGACACCAACTTCTGGTGGGGGGCGCCGAACGGCAGCACGCTCACCCAGAACAACGAGCTACAATGGTACATCGACGCCAATTACGCGCCGACGAGTTCGGTCCACCCATTCAGCGTCGACGACGGCGTGCTGACCATCACCGCGGCCCAGGCGTCGGCCGACATCAAGCCGCTTATCAACAATTATGAATACACCTCCGGCATCCTGACCACGCACGACACCTTCGCCCAGACCTATGGCTATTTCGAAATGAGGGCCGACCTGCCGGAAAACACCGGCGCCTGGCCGGCCTTCTGGCTGCTGCCGGAAGACGGCTCGTGGCCGCCGGAATTGGACGTCGTGGAAATGTATGGCCAAAGTCCGAACTCGCTTCTGATGACCGCGCACACGAATGAGACGGGAACCCACACCAAGGTCGGATCGACGGTGAATGTCTCCGACACCGACGGCTTTCACACCTACGGCCTGCTGTGGACGCCGGACAAGCTGGTCTGGACCTATGACGGCGTGCAGGTCGCGGAGGCGGCAACGCCATCCGACATGAACAAGCCCATGTACATGCTGGTTGATCTCGCGATCGGCGGTCAGGCCGGCGCGCCGCCGGACCATCTCGCCACGCCGGCTCAGATGAAGATCGACTATATCCACGCCTATACGCTGGACTATTTGCAGCAGAGCCATTTGAACGTCACGGGCGAGCACGCGGTCTAGGCGTCCGTGCGCATGTCTCAGGACCATGCTCCTCGCGCGAATGCGGGCACGACCAGGCAGTCAAGCCTGCGACCGGTGTTCAGGCGCGCCATCGCCGATGTCGGCATCTTCTCGTTACTGATCAACATCCTGCTGCTAGTGATCCCGCTCTACCTGCTGCAGGTCTATGACCGCGTCCTGCCGTCCTCGAGCGTCGAGACGCTGCTCTACCTTTCGGCGATCGCGGTGATCGCGCTCGCCTTTCTCGGCTTCCTCGACGCGGTGCGGGCCATCTACGCGCAGCGCGTCGCGGCGACGGTCGATGGCAGGCTGGGGGCGACGACATTCGCCGCCGCGCTAGGCGCCAGATATGCTGGCGGCTTGTCGCCGCTGCGCGACCTTGCCTCGGCCTGCGCCTTCATCAGGTCGCGCGGCGTGGCAGTGCTGTTCGACCTGCCCTTCGCTCCCGTCTTCCTCGCTCTGCTCTATCTCATCCATCCCGTCCTGTTCTGGCTGACACTCGCCGGCGCCGTGCTGTTGCTTCTCCTGGTGGTGGCCAACCAGCTTGCCATCGGCAGGAACGATGCCTTGTCGGCGGGGCGTTCGGCCGTCGCCGCCCAAGCGGAACAAGCCTTCGCCCGCAATGCCGACACGCTGCGCGCCATGGGCATGGTCGAGAACGCCGCACGGGTCTGGGGACGGCATGTGGCTGACGCGCTTGTCCTGCATGACCGCTCGGCGAGCGCCAACGCGATCTTCAGCGGCGCCTCACGGGCGCTGCGCATGATGCTGCAGCTCGCGATACTCGGCGCCGGCGCATGGCTGGTGCTCGAAGGGCAGATGACGGCCGGCATGATCTTCGCCTCCTCGCTGGTCTCGTCGCGTGCGCTGCAGCCGCTCGACCAGCTGATCGGATCCTGGCGGCAGATCGTCGACGCCAGGCGGGCGTGGAAGCGGCTGGAGACCGCGCTTGCGGCACATCCGGCGAAAGCGCGGAAGCTGTCCCTGCCGGATCCTTCCGGCGCGATTTCCGTGCAGGATCTTTTCTTCATCGCGCCGAACGCTCCGTTCGGCACGGAGCCTATCCTCAAGCGGCTGAATTTCGCGATCGCCGCGGGCGAAGCGGTGGCGATCGTCGGCCCGAGCGGCGCCGGCAAATCGACGCTCGCTCGATTGCTTGTCGGCGCGGCTCGACCGACCGGCGGCCTGGTGCGGATCGACGGGGCCGACGTCAAGACCTGGGACGAAAACCAGCTTGGCAGGCATATCGGCTATCTCGCGCAGGAGGTGGAGCTCTTTCCTGGACCGATCGCGGACAACGTCGCCCGCTTCGACCCTGAAGCGGACGACGCCGCGATCATCGAGGCGGCAAGGCGCGCCGAGGCGCATGATCTGATTCTGGCGCTGCGCGATGGCTACCAGACCATGGTCGGTCCCTCGGATAGGACGCTGTCGGGCGGCGAGCGACAGCGGATCGGGCTGGCGCGCGCCTTCTACGGCAATCCGCGGATCCTCGTGCTGGACGAGCCCAGCACCCATCTCGACGGCAGCGGCGAGATGGCGCTCGAAGCGGTGCTTTCGGCTGCGAAAGCCGCCGGCGTCACGACGATCGTGATCACGCATCGCCCATCGATCGCCGCGGCCTGCGACCGCGTGATGCTTTTGCGCGGTGGCGTGATCGAAGCCTTCGGTCCGAGCGGCGAGGTGTTGCGCCAGTCGTCGGTGGCCAAGGGTCTGCCTGCACAGCAGGGCACCGTGGTGACGGGCTCGTTCGCGCAGACGATGCGCGCACACGGCACCCGCTTCGGATCGTAAGTCGATGACAGCCGAGAGCCTCACCTTCGACGGCCATCCGCGCACCGACTTCCGGCGTGTGGCGCTGGCCGGGTATGGGGCAATCGCAATCTTCGCGGGCTGCTTCGGCTACTGGGCGATGAGCGCGCCGCTGTCCGGCGCGGTGATCACGCAAGGCACGATATCGGCCACTGGCGGCAACATCTTGATCCAGCAGCCCGAGGGCGGCATCATCCAGCAACTGCTCGTCCGTGAGGGCGACCGCGTGCGGCAGGGCCAGGACCTCATCCTCCTCGACCGGACGGCGGCGCAAGCCGACCTCAACCGGCTGACCAGGCAGTCGATCGCGCTCAAGGCAAGCGCGGCGCGCCTCGAAGCCGAGCGCGACGGACTGGACAGGCTTGCGCCGATCACCGAGGCAGCGCCGGCGCCGTTCCAGCAGGATTTCGAAAATCTTGTCCGGGAACAGCAGAAGGTATTCGACGCCAGGCTCGCGCGCTTCCACTCCGAACAGTCGATCATGGCGCAGCGGGTCGCCATGCACCGCGAGTCGGTCGTGGGCCTGAACGCCCAGAAACTCGCCATCGAGCAGCAGGCCGATGTCGTGAAGAAGGAGCTCGGCATCAAGACCAGCCTGCTGGACAAGGGCCTCACCAACCGCACCGAATACTCGCAGCTTCTGCGCTCTGAGGCCGATCTCGTCGGCCAGGCCGGCGCGTTGGAGGCAAACCTCGCCGCGGCCAACTCCCAGATCGTCGAGGCGCAGGTGCAGGTCGAGCGGCTGACCACGCAGCGCGTGGAAGAAGCGCTGACCAGGCTCGACGAGGTCCGCACCAACCTCGCCGACATCAAGGAGCGCATCAGGGCGGCCGAAGCGGTGCTTCGGCGCACCACGATCAAGGCGCCGGCCGCCGGCATCGTGGTGTCGTCGACCTATAATTCCATGGGCAGCGTGATCGCGCCGGGCGAAAAGATCATGGAGATCCTGCCGACGGCATCGGGCCTCAACGTCGATGCCAAGCTCAGGCCGAAGGACATCGACCAGGTGAGCGTCGGCCAGCCGGCAAAGCTCAGGCTGTCGGCGCTCAACATGCGCCTGACGCCGGAGGTGTCGGCGACGGTGAGCGAAATCTCCGCCGACCGCCTGATCGACCAGACCACGCGCGAACCCTATTTCCGCGCCAGGCTTAAGATTGCCGACGCCCTGCCGCCCGGCGTGAAAGCCGACCAGCTTTACCCGGGAACGCCGGTCGAGGCGTTCATCAACACCGGCAATCGCACCTTCTTCGAGTATCTCGCACGGCCGATGCTCGATTCCTTCGCGCGTGCTTTCACGGAGCGATAGGCCTTGCTGACCGCACGATTCATCATCGTGCCTCCATCACCGGATCGGTACGGCGGACGTTTCCAGAAGGCCCGCTGCCTGATTATTGAAAGTGGTGCCCCTAGCCGGGATCGAACCAGCACTCCTTGCGGAACTCGATTTTGAGTCGAGCGCGTCTACCAATTCCGCCATAGGGGCTCAGGCCGGGCGGCCTGGATGGGCGCGGACTATACGGTTGCGGGCCTGTTCGTCAACTGGCGAGTTTCCCGATCGGCTTCACGCCCGCGACCAATCTTCACCTTTCGGTTTCGTGAAGGTGCTGCCATTGTGCGGCGCGGAAAATCTTTCTAGACAAGCGGCGCGTCGCTGCATGTCGCGCAAAACGACATGCGTGGACAGTGCAGGAAGGGCGGCGCAATCACAGGAGAGCCGATGCTTCGCGGACTTTACGACTGGACGCTCTCGCTGGCAGCCCGCAAATCCGCCGAATGGTGGCTGGCCTTCATCGCCTTCGTCGAGAGTTCCGTGTTCCTGGTGCCGGCGGACGTGCTCTATCTGCCGATGGCGCTGTCGAAGCCGGAGCGCGCCTACCGCTACGCGCTGATCGCCACCGCCGCTTCGGTGCTCGGCGGCGTCTTCGGCTGGTTCATCGGCCACTACGCCTATGAGGCGGTGGCCAAGCCGATCCTCGAATTCTATGGCAAATACGACGAGTTCGAAGCGCTGCGCACGTCGTCCGGCATCGGCTTCATCATCCTGATGCTGATCACCTCGGGCGCCGCTCATTTGCCGCCGATCAAGGTGGTGACGATCCTGTCGGGCGTCATCGGCGTCAATCTGCTGCTCTTCATCGGCCTTGCCATCGTGGCGCGCGGCGCTCGTTTCCTGCTGCTGGCCTGGCTGCTGCGCCGCTATGGTGAATCGATCAAGGAGTTCATCGAGAAGCGCCTCGGCATGATCGTCGGCGCCGGCGCCGCTGCCCTTATTTTGCTCTATATCCTCGTCAGATACGCCCACGCATAGCGACCACGCAAACGGACCACCTTCGATGACAGCGACCATGAATGCCGACACCGGACGCCAGCGGACGCGCGCCGCCCTGTTCCTCGCCGTCGCCATGGCCGCCACCGTCGGCTCGGCGCTCGCCTTCCAGTACATTGGCGGCTACATCCCCTGTCACCTCTGCCTGGAGCAGCGCACGCCCTATTACGTCGGCGCGCCACTGATGCTGTTGGCGGCGATCGCCTCGCTGCTCAAGGCGCCGGCCTGTCTAACGCGAGGCCTGCTCGCCGTCGGCGGCCTCTTGATGCTCTACGGCCTCTATCTCGGCGTCTACCACTCCGGCGTCGAATGGGCTTGGTGGCCGGGCCCGGCCGACTGCACCGCCGGCGCCGGCCCGGTCGACACCGGCGGCAAGGGCGTGCTCGACGCGCTCGACAAGTTCGTGCCGCCCTCCTGCGACAAGGCGGCGCTGCGCATCCTCGGCCTGTCGCTGGCCGGCTGGAACGCCATCGCCAGCTTCATCCTCGCCGCCGTCGCCTTCCGCAGCGCCCTTTCGCGCGACTGACCGCGTGATCTGGCGACGCAGAGTTCGTCCAGAAATTCGCCAGCCCGGATTGGCTGGCGCGGCTTTCGAGAACCGGGACTGAGCGTACCTAAGTACGTGAGCACCGGAAGCGCAGAAAGCTGCGGCAGACGACCGGGCTCGCGGATTTCTGCCGAACTCTACGGTTCCAGTTCGACGTCCCAGTACAGATAATCCATCCAGCTTTCATGCAGATGGTTGGGCGGGAACAGGCGGCCGTTGTTGTGCAGGTCGTGCACCGTCGGCTGATAGGGCTTTTGCAGCGGCCACATCTTGGCGTGCGCCGGCATCATGCCGCCCTTCCTGAGGTTGCAGGGTGAGCAGGCGGCGACCACGTTCTCCCAGGTCGTCGCGCCGCCGCGATGGCGCGGGATGACATGGTCGAAGGTCAGGTCGTCAGGCGTGCCGCAATACTGGCATTGGAAGCGGTCGCGCAGGAAGACGTTGAAGCGGGTGAAGGCCGGATGCCTTGACGGCTTCACATAGGCCTTCAGGCTGACGACGCTGGGCAGCTTCATCGAGAAGGTCGGCGACGATACGGCATGCTCGTACTCGGCGACGATGTTGACCCTCTCGAGGAACACCGCCTTGATGGCATCCTGCCATGACCAGAGCGACAGCGGGTAATAGCTGAGCGGACGGTAGTCCGCGTTCAGCACCAGTGCTGGAAGCCCATCCGGAGATACGGCAACCGTCACGTCGTTGACCTCCTTGGCTCCGCGCATGACCCCGAAAATCGAACGATTTTCGGAAAGGATCATGCGCAACTTCAAAAGTCTTACGGCGTCTTTTGAGCATCCAACCGGATGCACGGCGCCGTAACCGATCGGCGCGGATACTGTAAGCCCGACATGACAGGGATGTGAAGCGGATTGTCGCGCGCCCGAAATGTCAAAAACGCATGATTTTAGGGCTTTTTTACGGATTTACGCCGGTGGCGCGGCGTCCCTCCCCCGCGTTTCACGATAATAGGCCCAGAAAAGCCGCGACGCGACACCTCGCCACGGGCTCCATGATTCGGCGAGGCGGATAAGCGTTTTCTCAGGCGGACGCGGGTCGATGCCCAGCGCATGGCCGACCGCGCTCTGCAGCGCGACGTCCCGCGCCGGGAAGACGTCGGGATGGCCGGCGGCGAACAGCAGGTAGCATTGCGCCGTCCACGGACCGATGCCCGGCACCGCCGTCATCGCCGCGATCGCCTCATCGGCATCGAGCCGGCAGAGACGGTGCAGGTCGAGCCCCTCGACCACGGCGCCGGCGACGGCGAGCAGGCCGCGCTGCTTCGGCCGCGACAGCCCGGCCTCGCGAAAAATGTCCTCGCCGGCGGCCAACACCGCTTCCGGCGTCAGCGGGTCGAGCAGCCTGGTCAGCCGGCCGAAGATCGCATCGGCGCTGGCGCGCGACACCTGCTGCGAGACGATGATCGAGGCCAGGCTCCTGAAGCCCGGCTCGGAGAGCCTGAGCGGCACATCGCCCGCCATGCCGCGCACCGTCTCCAGCCGCGGGTCGATGCGGCAGAGCGCGTCGAGGCCCCGCGCGATGTCGTCGACACTGGCGATGCGCTGCATGTTTGCTTGTTCCCAGGACGCGCACGAAGTGGCAATTGATGGCCGTGCAAAGTAGCAACCGGCGAAAGCGCCGCACAACCCGATTGCCGCCAAAGAGATGACGCTGCTGACATTCCGCTTCGCGCCGAGCCCGAACGGCGACCTGCATCTCGGCCATGCCTATTCGGCGCTGCTCAACCAGAAACTGGCATCGGCGGCGGGCGGCCGCCTGCTGCTGCGCATCGAGGACATCGACACCACGCGCTGCACGCCGGAATTCGAAGCCGGCATCTATCGCGACCTGGAATGGCTGGAGCTGGCGTGGGAACAACCGGTGCGCCGCCAGTCCGAGCACTTCGCCGAATACCAGGCGGTGCTCGACCGGCTGATTGGGGAAGAGCTCGTCTATCCCGCCTTTATGAGCCGTGGCGAGATCAGGGCCCATATCGCCGGGAGCGACAAGCGCGGCCGCGACTGGCCGCGCGATCCCGACGGCGTGCCGCTCTATCCCGCCATGGACAAGGCCTTGCCGATCAGGGAACGGAAGCGACGGATCGCCGAGAACCTGCCCTTCGCCTGGCGGCTGGATATCGAAAAGTCGATGGCGTGCGTTTCCGCCGACCTGTCATGGACCGAATTCAGTGACGACACACTCGGCGGCACGCGGCGCATCGAGGCGCGGCCGCAGGACTGGGGCGACGTGATCGTGGCAAGGCGCGACATCCCAACGAGCTATCACCTCGCCGTGGTCGTCGACGACGCGCTGCAAGGCATCAGCCATGTCGTGCGCGGCCAGGACCTGTTCCTGGCGACCGGCGTTCAGCGCCTTCTGCAGGACCTGCTCGGCCTGCCGCAGCCGGCCTATTTCCACCACCCGTTGATCCTCGGCCCGGACGGCCGCAAGCTGTCGAAGAGCCTCGGCGATACCGGCCTCGCCGCGCTCAGGCAGGCCGGCGCCTCGCCGGACGATGTCCGGCGGCTGGTCGGCCTTTAGGATTCCTCGAACTGGGTATGCTGAGATTCAGGTCAGGCCGAGTCGAGAATGGCGGGTTCCGAGAATCGGAGCGGAGCGTACTTCAAGTACGTGAGCACCCGAA
>NZ_RZSG01000849.1:0-2481 GCF_003997725.1 Mesorhizobium sp. M4A.F.Ca.ET.050.02.1.1 | reverse complement strand
CTGCTGACCCAGGTCAAGCGGCAGACCGAGCGCGACGCCGAACTCGCCGGCATGGAGGCGCAGCACGCCAAGGCGCCGCAGGGAAGCCTGGCGCGCATGCAGCTCTCCTTCGGCCTCGGCAAGGCCAATGACGACCTCAAGGACTATCCCCGCGCCTTCGACTATTTCGCCGAGGGCAACGCCATCCGCCGCACTGGCATCGAGTACGACCCGGCGAGGACGCGCGACGAATTCGAGGCGATGAAGGCGACCTTCGACAAGGCGTTCTTCGAAAAGCACAAGCCAAGTTCGATCGCCGACGACACGCCGATCTTCGTCGTTGGCATGCCGCGTTCCGGCACCACGCTGGTCGAGCAGATCATCGCCAGCCATCCGCAGGTCTATGGCGCGGGCGAGCTCAGCATCCTGAAGACAGCGGTCGGCAAGCAGTTCCCGCTCACCATGAAGGGCGGCTTTCCGCAAGGCATCGCCGACATGCCCGACAAGGCCTTTGCCGAGGCCGGCGAGGCCTATCTCGACATGCTGCATGCCCGCTATTCGGGCTTCAGGCATGTCACCGACAAGATGCCCGGCAACTTCCTGCTGGTCGGCTTCATCCATCTGATGCTGCCGCATGCGAAGATCATCCATTGCGCGCGCGACGCGGCGGCGACCTGCCTGTCGATCTACAAGGTGCATTTCCGCGGCGACAGCCACCGCTACGGCTATGATCTCGGCGAGCTCGCCGACTTCCACAATCTCTACACTGACATCATGGCGCATTGGCGCAACGTGCTGCCCGGCGTCGTGCACGATGTGCGCTATGAAGATTTCGTTGCCGACCAGGAAGGGCAGACGCGGGCACTGATGGCGCATCTCGGCCTGCCCTGGGACGACAAGGTGCTGTCCTTCCACGAGACTGACCGTCCGGTGCGCACGGCCTCGGCCGCGCAGGTGCGCCAGCCGATGTATCAGGGCTCGGTCGACCTGTGGAAGCGTTATGGGGACAGGCTGAAGCCGCTGCTGGACAGGCTGGCGTAGCGTGCTGGTCACCGGCCGAAGCATCTCAGCTTCGTCATCCTAGGGCGAAGCAGGAGCACAGCTCCGTCGCGAAGACCCTAGGATCCATTCCGTGACCTCGATCGAAGGATGCAGCGGAGCAGAATTCTGCACCGTTGCAGCGCCTTTAGGTCACGGCATGGATACTATGGTCTGCGCCGCGTCGCTTCGCTCCTTGCTCCGCCATAGTATGACGAAGCGATGGCTCAAAGCTCGATGAACGTCTGGAAGCCGCCAAAGATCATGCGCTTGCCGTCGAACGGCATTGTCGGCCAATCGGCCTTCAGCCGCTCGTCGACCATTATCTTCGCCATCACTTCGTCGCGCCGTTTTCGCGACTCGTAGACAACCCATGCAAAGACGACGACCTCGTCATCCTTGGCCTGCACGGCGCGCGGGAACGAGGTGAGCTCGCCATAGGGCACGTCGTCGCCGATGCATTCGACATAGGAAAGCGCGCCGTACTCCATCCAGATGGCGCCTGCTTGCCCAGCCATCTTCTTGTAGGCGTCGAGATTTGCCTTGGGGACGGCGAGAACGAAACCATCGACATAGGACATCGTGCTTCTCCTATGCCTTCTTGACAGGCGCGTTCATCGCCCATTCGACACCGAACGGATCGCGCATGTTGCCCCACTGGTCGCCCCAGAACATCACCTGCAGCGGCATGACGACCTCGCAGCCGGCGTCGACGGCGCGCTTCCACCAGGCCTCGATGTCGTCGCTGCCGAGATGGAGCTGCATCGTGTAGCCCTGCGGCTTCACGGGCGACATGCCGTGCTCGGGATAGAAGTCGGAGATCATCAGCGTCGAGCCGTTGATGTGGAGATGGATGTGCATGGTGCGGCCCTGCTCATCCGGCGGATAGAAGAACACCTGCTCGGCGCCAAAAGCCTTCTTGTAGAATTCGGCAGCCTTGAAGGCGCCGTCGAGCTGCAGATAGGGGGTCAATCCGCCGAGCACTTTCGCTGCCGGCTGAACGGGGGTCTGGTCGGTCATAGCTTGCTCCTCTTTGCGTTTTGGTCTGACCTTGCGAACCACAGGACGAACGAGGCGGCCGCGATCCTACACGGGTCTCGGATTTTTTTAGAACCGCCGAAACCGCGCCGGGCTGGTCGCCCGTCAAATCACCCTGGCCGAGCAGGTTGCCGCGCGGGCGCGACGGCTGTTCTGCACGTCGAAGATTTCCGGAACGCCGATGTCCTTGCGCAGTTCGGCAGGCAGCGAAAGCAAGATACGCTCGCTGCGGTAGCGGGCGCGCGCCGCCGCGTACCGGGTTGCGATGCGACCGATGGATGACAGGACCGACATGATGAATTCTCCCTGGTTGATGCCGGCATTATCGTGTCGGCATCCCAAGGACGTGGCGCATCCCGGCGATCCGACAGGTCGTCGGGACTTTTTTGTCGAGCTACCTCAACCGCCCGTTTCGGCGGCCGCTCG